>NZ_JBEXUP010000086.1:0-38243 GCF_040614375.1 Nonomuraea sp. NPDC005983 | reverse complement strand
CGCGGCGCGCGCCCGCCGGGTGCGCCCGGCCGCAGCTCCATGCTGGCCTCGGCGCCGACCAGCGCGCGCCGGCCCGCGTTGTACTCCTCGCCGAGCAGGTCGGCCATGGGGACGTCCGCGTCGCCGTACCAGGCCTCGCGGTCGGCGAAGGCCAGTTTCGCCGACTCGATCACCGTGTGGACGTAGTCGGCGCTGAGGTGCCCCATGCCGGACAGGTCGAGGCCCGACAGCAGCGCCAGCTGCTGGAGGAACACCGGCCCCTGCCCCCACGGGCCCGTCTTGCAGACGGTGTGCCCGTGGTAGTCGAAGGTGACGGGCTCCTCGACCGACGCCGCCCAGCCGGCCAGGTCCGCGCCGGTGAGCAGGCCGCCGTGCACCTCGCCCGAGCTGTCACGCCAGGCGGTCTTCACGCTGAACTCGGCGATCGCCTCGGCCACGAACCCCTGGTACCACGCCCGGCGGGCGGCGGCGAGCTGCCCCTCACGGGTGCCCGACGCGGCCTGGGCCTCGGCCACCAGCCGCCGGTAGGTGGCGGCGAGCACCGGGTTGGCCAGCCGGCCGCCGGGCTGCGGCACCCGCCCGCCCGGCAGCCAGGTGGCCGCCGAGGTCGGCCAGTCCTCGGTGAAGAGCTGCTCGACGGAGGCGATCGTGGCGGAGATCCGCTCCAGCACCGGGACGCCGTGCTCGGCGTAGTGGATGGCAGGGGCGAGCACGTCGGCGAGCGACCAGGTGCCCCAGCGCTCCAGCATCAGCATCCAGCCGCCGAACGCCCCCGGCACGGTCGCCGCGAGCAGCCCGGTGCCCGGAACGACGTCCAGGCCCAGGTCGGTGAAGCGGTCGATGGTGGCGGCGGCGGGGGCGACGCCCTGCCCGCACACCACCGACACCTTCTGCTCGGCCTCGCTCCACAGCAGGATCGGCACCTCGCCGGCGGGCCCGTTCAGGTGCGGCTCGGCCACCTGGAGCACGAAGCCGGCGGCCACCGCCGCGTCGAAGGCGTTCCCGCCGCGCTCCAGCACGCCCATCCCGGTCGCGGAGGCCAGCCAGTGCGTGCTGGCCACCATGCCGAAGTCTCCGGTCAGCTCTGGCCTGGTGGTGAACAAACTCATTCCTCTCCTCGGGGTGTCTACTGGGGGGTCTACCGGCCGGTGGCGTCGGGGACGCGGTCGGCCGTGACCAGGTGGCAGGCGGCCGGATGGCCGCCCGCGCGCGGGTCGGTCAGCTCGGGCTCGTCGGTGCGGCACCTGTCGAACGCGAGCGGGCACCGGGTGTGGAAGCGGCAGCCCGGCGGTGGATCGAGCGGGCTCGGCACGTCGCCGCCGAGCACGATCCGGCGCCGCTGCCGCTGCTTGACCGGGTCGGCCACCGGGGCGGCCGACAGCAGCGCCTGCGTGTAGGGGTGGCGGGGCTCGGCGAAGATCTGGGCCGTCGGCCCGGACTCGACGATCTTCCCCAGGTACATGACGGCGACCCGGTCGGCCAGGAACTCCACCACCGACAGGTCGTGGGTGATGAACAGGCAGGAGAAGCCCATCTCCCGTTGCAGGTCGCTGATCAGGTTCAGCACCGACGCCTGCACCGACACGTCCAGCGCCGACACCGGCTCGTCGGCCACCACCAGCTTGGGCCCCAGGATCAGCGCGCGGGCCAGCCCCACCCGCTGCCGCTGGCCGCCTGACAGCTCGTGCGGGAAGCGCGAGCCCATCTCCGGGCGCAGCCCGACCTGCTCCAGCATGGCCGCGACCCGCGCGCCCACCTCCCGCCTGGTCGCCGCCCTGTGCCGCAGCAGCGGCTCGCCGACGATCTGCTCGATCGTGAAGCGCGGGTTGAGCGAGGAGTAGGGGTCCTGGAAGACCATGTGGACGTCCCTGCGCAGCGGGCGCATGGCCCGCCGTGACAGGTGGGTGATGTCGCGGCCGTCGAGGGCGATGCTGCCCGAGGTCGGCTCGGCCAGGCGCAGCACGCACTTGCCGACCGTGGACTTGCCGCTGCCCGACTCGCCCACCAGGCCGAGCACCTCGCCCTGGCCGATCTCCAGCGACAGGCCGTCCACGGCGCGGACCTGGCCGTAGTGCTTGACCAGGTTGTCGATCCGCAGGATCACGAGTGCCCTCCCGGGTGGAAGCAGGCCGCCAGATGGTGGTCCGCCCGCTGGATGAGCGCCGGCCGAGCCAGCCGGCAGTCGGCCTGCACGCGCGGGCAGCGCGCCTGGAACGCGCACTCGTCCGGGTCCGACATCGGTGAGGGGACCATGCCGGGGATCTCCGCGAGGCGGCCGTCGACCGCCGCCGACGGCAGCGCCTTCATCAGCCCGGCGGTGTACGGGTGGAGCGGCCCTGCGAACAGGTCCTCGACGGGTGCCTGCTCGACGGCCCGGCCCGCGTACATGACCACGGCCCTGTCGGCGATGTCGGCGACCACGCCCAGGTCGTGCGTGATGAGGATGATCGCGGTGCCGAGCCGGTCACGCAGGTCGCGGAAGACGTCCAGGACGCCTGCCTGGATCGTCACGTCCAGCGCGGTGGTGGGCTCGTCGGCGATCAGCACGCGGGGCGAGCAGGCGACCGCGATCGCGATCATCACGCGCTGCCGCATGCCGCCCGAGAGCTGGTGCGGGTACTCCTGGACACGGCGTCGCGGCGCCGGGATGCCGACCAGCTCGAGCAGCTCGACGGCGCGTTGCCTGGCCGCTCCCCGGGTGAGGCCCTCGTGCCTGCGCAGCACCTCGGCGATCTGGTAGCCGACGGTGAACGACGGGTTGAGCGAGGTCATCGGCTCCTGGAAGACGACCGACACGTCCTTGCCGCGTACCTGCCGCATCGCCGGTTCCGGCAGCGTGGTCAGCTCGCGGCCGTCCAGTCTGACCGAGCCCGACAGCCTGGTCGTGTCGGGCGGCAGGAGCCGGGGCACCGACATCGCGGTGACCGACTTGCCGCAGCCCGACTCGCCGCACAGCGCCAGGATCTCGCCCTCGTCCAGGGTGAGTGAGACGTCCCTGACCGCCTGGACGAGCCCGTCCTCGGTGGCGAAGTCGACCGTCAGGTTGGTGATCTCCAGCAGGCTCATCGGCCGCTCCTCGGGTCGAGAACGTCGCGCAGGCCGTCGCCCAGCAGGTTGAAGCCGAGCGTGGCCAGCGCGATCATCAGCCCCGGCCAGATCGCCAGCCAGGGGGCGACGTCCAGGTACTGCTGAGCGGTGGTCAGCATGACGCCCCAGGACGGGGTCGGCGGTTGCACGCCCAGCCCCAGGAACGACAGCGTGGACTCGCCGATGATCGCCGCCGGGATCGCCACCGTGGCCTGCACGATGAGCGGGCTCGCGCAGTTCGGCAGCACATAGCGGAGCAGGATGTGACGGTCGCTCGCGCCGTCGGCGACGGCCGCGGCCACGTAGTCCATCTCCCTGATGTGCAGCACCTCGCCCCTGGTGATCCGGATGACCGCCGGGAGCTGGGAGAAGCCCAGCGCCAGCACCACGCCCTTCAGCGACGGGCCGATGATCGCCGCCAGCCCGACCGCGAACACCAGGAACGGGAAGGCCAGCGTCACGTCCACCAGGCGCATCACGACCGGGTCCAGCCAGCGCCGGTAGAAGCCGGCGACCAGCCCGATCGGGATGCCCACCGCCAGCGCCAGCAACGTCGACAGCACTCCGGCCTGCAGCGACACCGTGGCCCCGTGCGCGATCCTGGCCAGCACGTCACGGCCCAGGTCGTCGGTTCCGAGCGGGTGCGCGCCCGACGGCGCGGCCAGCGTGGCCAGGTAGTCCTGCTGGGCCGGGTCGCCCGTCACCAGCGGGCCCGCCAGCGCCAGCAGCAGGAACGCCGCGACCAGCACCAGCCCGGTCATCGGCATCGGGCGGCGCCGGAAACGCCGCCACAGCCGGCGCCTACGATCGGCCCTGCCGGTCCTGATCGGCACGGTCAGCGTCTCAGCCATGACCGCCTCCCGACAGCCGGATGCGCGGGTTGAGGAAGGCGTAGGCGATGTCCACCAGCAGGTTGACCAGGACGTACCCGATCACCGTGATCAGTACCACGGCCTGGATGACGGGGTAGTTCCTGGTGAGCACCGCGTCCACGGTGAGCTTGCCGAAGCCGGGGATCACGAAGATCTGCTCCGTCACCACCGCGCCGCTGATCAGCGCGCCGAGTTGCAGGCCCAGCACGGTCACCACGGTCGTCAGGCTGTTGCGCAGCGCGTGCGCGCCCACCACCTTCGCCTCCGACAGGCCCTTGGACCTGGCGGTGCGGACGTAGTCGGCCGACAGCGCGCCCAGCATGGCCGAGCGGGTCTGCCGCATCAGGATCGCGGCGAACCCCGCCCCGAGCACCAGCGCGGGCAGCAGCATCCGCTGCAGGTTGCCGGCAGGGTCCTGGCTGAACGGGACGTACCCGGACGCCGGTAGCCAGCGCAGGGTGACCGCGAACAGCAGGATGCCCAGCAGGCCCAGCCAGAAGTGCGGCACCGACAGCCCGGCCAGGCCGAAGCCGGTGGCCAGGTAGTCGGGCAGCCGTCCGCGCCGCACCGCCGCCACGATGCCCGCGCCCAGGCCGACCACCACCGCCACCAGCATGGCCAGCGCCGCCAGCTCCAGTGTCACCGGCAGCCGCTCGGCGAGGATGTCGGCCACTGGGATCTGGTCCTGCGTGGACCGGCCGAGGTTGCCCGACAGGGTCTGCCCGACGTAGTCGAGGTACTGCGCGGGCAGCGGCTTGTCCAGCCCGAACTCGTGGCGGATCGTCTCGACCACGGCCGGAGAGGCCTCCTGGCCCGCCATGACCACGGCGGGGTCGCCTGGCAGCGCCCTGATCCCGAGGAAGATCAGGACGCTGGCCAGGAACAGCACGAGCACCGCCGATCCGCAGCGCCTGAGGATGAACCAGAGCATTACGCGGCGAACCCAGCGGTGACGAACCGGGGCAGGCCGTCCTTGAAGTACTGGACTCCGGCGACCGTCTTGTGCATGCCCAGGTAGTACTTGTTGTGGTACAGGTACAGCACCCCGCGCACCTCGGCCGCCTTCTGCATGGCCTTGGCGTACAGCGCGGCCCGCTCGGTCACGTCCGTGGCCGCCGCGGCCTCCTTGATCGGGTCGTCGATGCCCGGGTCGGACATGCCGCCGTAGTTGTTGCTGCCCTGGGTGGTGATCAGGTTCGTCAGGTTGCCGTCGGGGTCCACCCGGCCCGACCAGCCGTTCAGCACCGCGTCGAACTTGCCGGACTTGCCCTGCTCCAGCGTGGCGACGAACTCGGCGGTCTGCACGCTGACGTTGAAGCCCGCCTCCTTGGTCATCTGCTGGATGACCTGGGCCAGCCGCTGGTTCGTCGCGTCGTTCGGCGCGGTCAGCGTGACCGGGATCGGCGTGGGCACGCCCGACGCCTGCACGAGTTGCTCGGCCTTGGCCAGGTCACGCTTGGGGCACTGCAGGCCGGCGTCGCGGAACTGGCTGTCCTTGGCGACGGGGAAGCAGTCGGCCTCGTACAGGCCGTTGTAGACCGTCTTGTTGATCACGTCGCGGTCGAGCGCGAGGTCGAACGCCTCGCGCAGCTGCGGGCTCTTGGCCAGCGCGGTGTTGACCGGGCCCGGCTTCTCGGTGGAGCCGCCGGCGTTGCCGACGTTGATCGTGATGCCGTAGTAGCCGAGCCCGCCGCCGGACACGACCTTGAGGTTGGGGTCGGCCTGGACACCCGCGACCGTCGTGGTGGCGAGCTGGTCGGCCACCTGCACGTCGCCGGATTTCAGGTTCGCGGCCCGGACGTTCGGGTCCACGATGATTTTGTATACGATCTTGTCGAGCTTGACCTTGGCGGCGTCGTAGTAGTCGGCCGCCCTCTCCAGCACGATCTGGCTGCCGGAGGTCCGGCCGGCGAACGTGAACGGGCCGACGCAGACAGGGCCGGCGCCGAAGTTGTCGCCCCCGGCGTCGAGCGCCTTGGGCGACATGATCATCCCGGCGCGGTCGGCGAGCTGCGCCGTGAGCGGCGTGAAGGCCCGCTTGAGGGTGAGCTTCACGGTGGACGCGTCCACGACGGTCACCTTCTCGACCGCCTCCAGGTCGGCCTGGCGGGACGACTTCTCCCAGGTGCGATGGCGGTCCAGCGACTTCTTGACCGCCTCGGCGTCGAACGCCGTGCCGTCGTTGAACTTCACGCCCTGGCGCAGCTTGATCGTCACTTCCTTGCCGTCGCCCGAGACGTCCGGCAGGGCGGTGGCGAGCTGTGGCACCAGCGTGGACTTGGCGTCGATGTCGAAGAGCTTCTCGCACATGTTCGCGAACACCTCGCGGCCCACCAGCGTGGTGGAGCTGCTCGGGTCGAGCGCGTCGGGGTCGGCGTTGAGCGCGACGTTCAGCGTGCCGCCGCCCTTCACCGCGCGGTCGTCCGCCGAGGCGTCGGCCACGGACGGGGGAGCGGACGTGCCGCTCGAACCGCTGCCGCCGCAAGCCGCCAGTGCGAGTGGGAGTACGGCGAGCGCCGCGACGAGCCTGGGGGACGGTCTCATGCTGCCTCCGAAGGGGGGAACGTTTGGGAGACTGTATACAAGACCTTACATTTCAGCGGTATTTCCAGGCCTCATGTTGTTATCTGAGTGTTTTCTAATCGTTCGGGTGTTTTGTTGTACGGCCGATGGCCGTGAGGAACGATCGCCGGGCCGCGGCCACGTGCGCGACGGCCCTCGCCTGCGCCTCGTCCTCGTCGCCCGCCGCGATCGCCTCGCACAGGCTCAGGTGCTCAGTCCACGAGTGCGGGCCGCGCACGGCGGCGGTCTGGCTGAACACCCACTGCGCACGCTGCAGCATCGGCGTCATCATCAGGTTCAGGTACGAGTTCCCCGCCACCTCGCCCACCGCCAGGTGGAAGGACGTGTTGAGATCGGCCACCTGCTCCAGCCGCCCGTTCTCGACGGCCTCCTTGGCCGTCTCCAGCACCCGCCGCAGCCGCTCGGCCCCCTGGGGTGTCCGCTTGCGCGCGGCCAGCCGGGCGGCCAGCCCCTCGATCGCCATCCGCACGTCGAACAGCTCCTCGGCCTCCTCCGCGGACAGCCGGGCCACCGTCGCCCCGATCCGGGGAATGACCTGCACGAACCCCTCGGCGGCCAGCACCCGGATGGACTCGCGCACCGGGTTGCGGGAGACCCCGAGCAGCGCGGCCAGCCGATCCTCGATCAGCCGCTCGCCCTGCGCGAGCTCGCCGGACACGATGCGCCGCCGTATCTCCGCGGTCACCTCGTCGCGCAGGGTGCGATGAGTTCCGCCCAGTGTCAGATCAGTCATTTGACCGCTAATCGTATACAAGCCCCGCCCTTGGTGAGCGCCGCAGCCACCACAGGCGAGGAGACGGCCCAGGGATGCGGTGTCGCAGGGAGAGGGGCGTCAGGCGCGGAGTCGCAGGCCTCGTGGAGTCGGGTGGAAGCCCGCCGCCTCCAGCGCCGCCGCCAGCGGGGAGTCGACGATCGAGGCGCCGTCGGCCCGCTCGACTGTCAGCTTGCCGAGCGCGCCGTCGCGGACGGCCAGCGCCAGCGCGTCGACCGCCGGCTGCAGCCGATCGCCGTCGGTGAACGACAACAGCGTCTTGCCGCCCCGCTCCACGTACAGCACCAGGAACCCGTCGACCAGCACCACCAGTGACCCCGCCTTCCTGCCGGGCTTGTGCCCCACGTCACCCGGATGGGACGGCCACGGCAGAGCGGCCCCGTACGGATTGGCCGGATCGGCGGCGGCCAGCACCACCGCCCTTCGCGCCCCCGCACGATCACCACCCGCGCCGAAGGCCTCGCCACCACCGGGCGGCCCGCCTGGCGTCGGCGCGCTCGACCCGGTGATGCCCGGAGCCATCGCGCGCATCCGGTCAACGGCACCCGGCAGGGCGAACTGGGCGCCGCCCAAGCCCTCCACGAAGTACCCCCGGCGGCACCGCCCGCTCTCCTCGTACGTACGCAGCACCTGGTACACCGGCGTGAACCCGCCAGGAAGCCGCTCCGACGTCACCGCCCCGCGGGTCACCACCCCGTGCCGCTCCAGCAGCACCTCCGCCTGGGCCTGGGCCCGCAGGGTCGCGTCGGCCGCCGGCGAGGGCAGCAGCCACCACCGGCCGCCCACGGTGGGCGGCCCGCTCCGGCTCGGCAGCACCGCCCGCCTGCGGCGCGTGGTCGCCGGCCGGTGCGCGGGACGTCCGGACCCGAGGGTCGCGCGCAGCGGAGCCAGCGTGTCGCCCGACACCCGCCCCGACCACACCAGATCCCACAACACCGAGGCCAGCGCCGCGTCGTCGAGCGAGCCGAGCTGGTCGGACAGCCCGCGGAAGAACAGCGCGCCACCCCCGCCCAGGACCTCCAGCACCTGCTCGTGCACCGGCGTCATCGTGATCTCGCCCGGCTCGGGCATCAGCAGCGGCGCGGTGTCGGCGAAGTACAGCGACACCCATCCGTCGCCGCCGGGCAGCGACCCCTGCCCTGCCCAGATCACCTCGCCGGACGAGGTCAGCTCGTCGAGCAGCGCCGGATGGTAGCCGGGCACCCGCGACGGCAGCACCAGCGTCTCCAGCGCCGACGCGGGCACCGCCGCCCCTTGGAGCTGCTCGATGGAGTGGACGAGCGCGTCCATCGCCCGCGCAGCTCCGGCGCCGCTCGCGCCGTGACCACCCGCGCCCGACGAGGGCCCGGTGACGCCGTGCCAGGCGGACGCGAACAGCGCCAGCGTCTCCGGCGCGACCGGCTCGACCTCCTTGCGCAGCCGGGCCAGCGACCTGCGCCGCAGCATCCGCAGGACGCCCGCGTCGCACCACTCCTCGCCCCTGCCTCCGGGCCGGAACTCGCCGCTGACCACCCGCCCGGCGGCCGCCAGCCGGCGCAGCGCGTCGGTCACCACCGCGACGCCGAGCCCGAACCGGGCCGCCGCCGTTCCGGCGTGGAAGGGCCCGCGCGTGCGGGCGTGCCGCGCGACGAGGTCGGCGAGCGGATCGGCCATCGGCTCCAGGAACACGTGCGGGACCCCGACGGGCAGCGGCACGCCGAGGGCGTCGCGCATCCTGGACGCGTCCTCGATCGACACCCACTGCTCCTCGCCCGCGATCCGCACCCTGATCGCCCTGCGCGCCCGCTCCAGCTGCTCCAGCCAGGCCGGATCGCCGCCGCGCACGCTCACGTCGGGCGCCAGCAGCGGCCCGTGTGAGCGCAGCAGGTCGGCGAGGTCTTCGGCGTCGCGCAGCGGACGGTCGAGCCTGGCCAGCTCGCGCTCGCTGTCGGAGATCACGTCGGGGTCGAGCAGCTCGCGCAGGTCGGCCTGGCCGAGCAGCTCGGCGAGCAGCGCGGTGTCGAGCGCCAGCGCCTGCGCGCGCCGCTCGGCCAGCGGCGCGTCGCCCTCGTACATGAACGCGCCCACGTAGTGGAACAGCAGGGACGCGGCGAACGGCGACGCCTGCGACGTCTCGACCTCCACCACCCGCACCCTGCGCGCGGCGATGTCGCGCATGAGCTGGACCAGCCCCGGCACGTCGAACACGTCCTGGAGGCACTCGCGCATCGTCTCCAGCACGATCGGGAACGAGGCGTACTGCGAGGCCACGCCCAGCAGGTGGGCGGCCCGCTGGCGCTGCTGCCAGAGCGGGGTGCGCCTGCCCGGAGTCCGGCGGGGCAGCAGCAACGCCCGCCCCGCGCACTCCCTGAACCGCGACGCGAACAGCGCCGAACCGCCCAGCTCCTCGGTGACGATCTGCTCGATCTCCTCGGCGTCGAACGCGGCCACGTCGGAGGGCGGCTCGGCCAGCGTGTCGGGGATGCGCAGCACGATGCCGTCGTCGGAGTGGATGGCCTGCACGTCGACGCCGTAGCGCTCGCGCAGCCGCCGGTTGATCGCCAGCGCCCACGGCGCGTGCACCCGCGCCCCGTAGGGGGAGTGGATCACCACGCGCCAGTCGCCCAGCTCGTCGTGGAACCGCTCGACCAGCAGCGTGCGATCGTCGGGGACGTACCCCGTGGCCTCGCGCTGCTCCTTGAGATAGGCCACCAGGTTGCCGGAGGCGTACTCGTCGAGCCCGGCGGCCCGCATCCGGTCGGTCGAGTCGTGCCCGGCCTGCTCGCGCAGGAACCCGCCGATGGCCCTGCCCAGCTCGGCCGGACGCCCCGGGGCGTCGCCGTGCCAGAACGGCAGCTTGCCCGGCTGGCCGGGAGCGGGGGAGACCAGCACCCGGTCGGCCGTGATGTCCTCGATCCGCCAGGAGGTCGCGCCCAGCACGAACACGTCGCCGACGCGCGACTCGTACACCATCTCCTCGTCGAGCTCGCCCACCCTGGACGCCTTCTCGCCCACCAGGAACACGCCGAACAGCCCACGGTCGGGGATCGTGCCGCCGTTGGTCACCGCCAGCCGCTGCGCCCCCGGCCGCCCGCGCAGCGCGCCCGTCACGCGGTCCCAGACGATGCGCGGACGCAGCTCGGCGAACTCCTCGCTCGGGTAGCGCCCCGCCAGCATGTCGAGCGTCGCCTCCAGGGCGGCGCGCGGCAGCGTGGCGTAGGGAGCGGCCCGCTTGACCACGGACTCCAGCTCGTCGACGGTCCACTCGTCGAGCGCGGTCATCGCCACGACCTGCTGGGCCAGCACGTCGAGCGGGTTGCGCGGGTAGCGCAGCTCCTCGATCTGACCGCTCTTCATCCGCTCGGCCACCACGGCCGTCTGCACCAGGTCGCCCCGGTACTTGGGGAAGATCACGCCCTTGGACACCGCGCCCACCTGGTGGCCGGCACGCCCGATGCGCTGCATCCCGCTGGCCACGCTCGGCGGCGCCTCCACGCAGGCGACCAGGTCGACGGCGCCCATGTCGATGCCCAGCTCCAGGCTGGACGTGGCGACCACGGCAGGCAGCCGCCCCGACTTCAGCGCCTCCTCGATCTGCGCCCGCTCCTCCTTCGACACCGACCCGTGGTGCGCCCGCACGATCTCCGTGACCACGCCCTTGCTGGACCCGGCCTGCGCCATCATCTCGGCGGGGGGGCGGCGCATCGGCCCGGTGTCCTCGTGGTTCTCCGGAGCGCTCTCCCAGATCGCCAGGTCGACCGCCTCCAGGCCCTGCCGTCGGCCGTAGGCCAGCTCGTTCAACCTGGTGCAGAGCCGCTCCGCGAGCCTTCTGGAGTTGGCGAACACGATCGTCGAGCTGTGCGCCTCGATCAGGTCGAACAGGTGGTCCTCGACGTGCGGCCAGATCGACCGGTTCGCGGGCTCCGGCGCGAACTCCTCCTCGGCCGGCTTGCGGGCCTCCAACTCGGTCATGTCCTCGACGGGCACGACCACCTCGATCTCGATCCGCTTCTCCGACGGCGGCTGCACCACCGTCGCGGGACGGACCCCGCCCAGGAACGCCGCCACCTCGCTCACCGGACGCACCGTCGCCGACAGCCCGATGCGCTGCGCGGGCCGGTCGAGCAGCGCGTCGAGCCGTTCGAGGCTCAACGCCAGATGCGCGCCGCGCTTGGTCGCTGCCACCGCGTGCACCTCGTCGACGATCACCGTCTCCACGCCGCGCAGCGCCTCCCGAGCCTGGCTGGTGAGCAGCAGGAACAGCGACTCGGGCGTGGTGATCAGAATGTCGGACGGCTTGGCCGCGAACCGCCGCCGGTCTTCGGCCGGGGTGTCGCCCGACCTGATCGACACCGAGATCTCCGGCACGGGCAGCCCCAGCCGCCGGGCCGTCTGCCTGAGCCCGGCCAGCGGCGCCCGCAGGTTGCGCTCGACGTCGACGGCCAGCGCCTTCAGCGGTGACACGTACAGCACGCGGGTGCCCTTGCGCTCCGCCGGTTCGGCGGCGAGCCGGTCGAGCGACCACAGGAACGCCGCCAGCGTCTTGCCCGACCCGGTGGGCGCGACGACCAGCGTGTTGTCGCCGCGCGCGATGGACTCCCACGCGCCCTCCTGGGCGGACGTGGGAGCGGCGAAGGCTCCCGAGAACCATTGCCTGGTCACCTGGGTGAAGTGGTTGAGCGCGCTCACCAGCACATACTGCCTCGCCCCACCGACAGAAAACGCAATCGCGCCTCCGCGAGAGGTTGAGCCGGGCCGCAGGGGGACATACAGCGACCGTGACCGTTGACAACGTCCCCATCGAGGCCCGCCACGAGGACATCAAAGGCCGCTACCTCTTACCGCACCGGCCCTCCAGCAGCGCTCGCGGCCTCCACCACTTCGCCCTGGTCTCCTCCGACGTGGAGCGGACGATCCAGTTCTACCAGGAGCTCCTGGAGTTCCCCCTCACGGAGATCTTCCAGAACCGCGACTACAAGGGTTCCAGCCACTTCTTCTTCGACATCGGCAACGGGAACCTGCTCGCCTTCTTCGACTTCCCCGGCCTGGATCTCGGCCCGTACCAGGAGGTACTCGGCGGGCTGCACCACATCGCGATCTCCGTCGACCCCGCCACCTGGGAGAGGCTGCGCGGGAAGCTGGAGATGGCCGGCGTGCCGCACCAGATCGAAAGCGGCGCCTCCATCTACTTCAATGACCCCGACGGCGCCCGGCTGGAGCTGCTCGCCGACCACCTGGGTGAGATGTACGGCTCGCGCGTGCTCTGACCGCGTTGTGGCTATCGGCGCGAGGCCCTGCGCGCCCTCGGCCTGCCCGCACGCGGCTCCTGCCGGATGTCGGCGTGCCTCTCCGATCTCTCGGCCTTCTCCTTCTGGACCGTCAGACGCTGCGCCAGGCGGAGATGGCGGCGCTTGACGCGATTCGCCTTCGTCTTCGTGCTCTTCGGGGGCGCGGACTTCGGGGTCTTCGGCATGTGGACGTCCTACCCACACCCCCGGCGGTTCCATACTTGGCACATGCGCCTGACCGAGTTCTGGAGACGGATGCGTGAACATTTCGGCGACACCTACGCCGAGTCGTGGGCGCGCGACTACGTGATCGCACCGCTGGGAAGCCGCACCGTGACGCAGGCGCTGGCCGACGGCGAGAGCGCCAAGACCGTCTGGCGGGCGGTCTGCCAGGTGGAGGACGTCTCACCCCGGCTGCGCTAGCTCCAGCGTCTCCCGCAGCATGCGGGCCGTCCTCTCCAGCTCGTCGGCCTTGCCCTGGCCGCCGGGCGACCACAGGAAGAGCCAGCCGCGGTGCGAGGGGGCGGCGAAGACGAGGGTCTGCCGTCCGGTACGCGGATGCCAGACCCACAGCACCGGGTCGTCGGCGCCGATCATGCGGCTCGCGAGCCCCTGGCCCGGCAGACGCGCGGCGAGAGCCTCAAGATGCGAACGTCGTTCTCCGGTGTACGTGCTCGCCACGTCGCCGCCTCCAACCTTTCAACCAGAGTCTCCCCAGCTCACGAGGCGTGACAACACGCGTGGGGCGACGCGCATCCGGCGATCGCCCACCGGAACCGGACGACCACGCGGGGGCGGCGTTCCAGCGCGCGGACGCGCACCACGCTCCGGTGCGAGCGCCGACGGTTCGGTCCGTGAGCCGGCACTTGGGCCCGTGCGCCGACGGTTCGCTTGCGTGACGACGCTTCGGCCCCGTGCGCCGGACGTCCCTCTCTCCTGTCCGTCCTCTCGCCTGCCCAACTGCCCGGTTGCCTCTCTGCCCCCGTCCTCTCACGTGTCCAGGACTGCTCCGCGCGACCAGGGCCGTTCCACGCGACTGGAACTGCTTCACGCGACCGGGAACGCCCCCGCGCGGCCGAGACCGCTTCACGGGACCGGGAGCGCCTCGGGAGAGCAGGACCACCCCGCCCCGAAGCAGGGCCGCTCCGCGTGACCGGACTGCCCCGGCGCGGCTGGGACCGTTTCGCCTGTGCCGGGACCGCCCCGCGCCTGTGACCTGGGCCGATATCGATCAAGGTTTCACCGGCGAGCGCCCGAGCTGCGCCGTCACAGGACGGCCGGAGTGCCGCGCGGTCGTTGGCGTGTTCGGGTGTGATCGAACAGTCGTTCGGCTACCATGGGCACACGTCTTTCCCTGACAACGCGGAAATTGTCGGTGGCAGGCCGTAGCTTTCACTCGACTGACCCGACCACACAACTCTCCAGAGGGAGTTCCCATGGCTATCAACGACCGCGAGAAGGCCCTTGAGACCGCCCTCGCTCAGATCGAGCGGCAGTTCGGCAAGGGCTCCGTGATGCGCCTCGGCGACGACGCCCGAGCTCCCATCGAGGTGATCCCGACGGGCTCGATCTCCCTGGACGTCGCGCTCGGCATCGGCGGCCTGCCGCGCGGCCGGATCGTCGAGATCTACGGTCCCGAGTCCTCGGGTAAGACCACGATCGCCCTGCACGCCGTGGCCAACGCCCAGCGCGCCGGAGGCATCGCGGCCTTCATCGACGCCGAGCACGCCCTCGACCCCGAGTACGCCAAGAAGCTCGGTGTCGACACCGACGCGCTGCTGGTCTCCCAGCCCGACACCGGTGAGCAGGCGCTGGAGATCGCCGACATGCTGATCAGGTCGGGCGCCGTCGACATCATCGTCATCGACTCGGTGGCGGCCCTGGTGCCCAAGGCCGAGATCGAGGGCGAGATGGGCGACAGCCACGTCGGCCTCCAGGCCCGCCTGATGTCCCAGGCCCTGCGCAAGGTCGCGGGCGCACTCAACAGCACCGGCACCACCGCCATCTTCATCAACCAGCTCCGCGAGAAGATCGGCGTCATGTTCGGCTCGCCCGAGACCACGACGGGTGGTAAGGCGCTCAAGTTCTACGCTTCTGTCCGCCTTGACATCCGCCGCATCGAGACGCTGAAGGACGGCACCGAGGCGGTCGGCAACCGCACCAGAGTCAAGGTCGTCAAGAACAAGATGGCTCCGCCGTTCCGCGTCGCCGACTTCGACATCCTGTACGGCGTGGGCGTCTCCCGCGAAGGCGGCCTGATCGACATGGGCGTCGAGCACGGCTTCGTCCGCAAGTCCGGTGCCTGGTACACCTACGAGGGCGACCAGCTGGGCCAGGGCAAGGAGAACGCCCGCAACTTCCTGAAGAACCACCCGGACATGGCCAACGAGATCGAGAAGAAGATCAAGGACAAGCTGGGCGTCGGCGCCCGTCTCGACGCGCCTGCCGAGCCCGCCGCCGCCCCGGCCCCGGCGGCCGCCTCCTCGGGCCGTGGCTCCAAGTCCGCCACCCCGAAGCCTGGTGACGTCTGATCGGCGACCGCATGACTGACGATCCGCCGCAGGCGCCCCACTCACACGACTGGGGCGCCTGGCTCGACCTCCCCGCTGCCCAGCGGACCCGATACACCCCGCCCACCCCCTCGCCACGGCCAGACGAGCCACTGGAGGGCACCCACCGCGCCAACTCCCACGGATCCCACACGAGCCCCCAGCCTGACACGTCACCAGGCACGCCGTCCGACCTGTCACCAGGCACTCCACCAGGCCCATCCGATGACGGGCGGCCCTCATCCGCTGCCTCGTCACCGCCCCGTGGCTCCGCGTCGACCCCGGCGCGGGCCTGGCCCACCCTTGACGAATGGCGCAACCGCGCCCGTCCTGCTGTTGACCGCGAGGCCCCTCCCGCCGACAACAGGTCGTCCTTCGCATTCCCCGAAGAGGACATCCGTGTCCAGCGCAGCGGCCGGTCAGAGAGCGAACGCCACCTGGCCCGAGGCGCCAAGGAAACAGGCCTCGACCAAGAAGCCGGAGAAGAACGCCCTGCCCATGACGAGCCCGGGGCGCATCCCGGCCAAGACGAGCCCTGGGCGCAGCCGAGCCAGGGCGGGTTGCAGATGGAGCCTGCGCTGGGCGGGTCGCGTTCGCAGCCGGGTCAGGGGCGGCAGCGAGTGGAAACCGAACACGACAGGTCCGAAGCGCAGCCGAGTCACGGCCGACCACGAGCCGACTCTGCCCAGGACGGGGTGGGAGCGTGGTCGGGGTGGGGTGAGCCGCAGGCGGAGTCTGCTCGGAGCGGGGAGCCTGCTCAGGGTGGTGCTCGGAGGCGGTCAGGTAGGGGTGGAGCAGGTGCACGGGCCAGGCGAGGTGGCCGGGGGCGTCGGGGGAGCGATTGGCTGCCCGACGGGCCCGACGCGGAGACGCCCGCCGACGCGGGGCCGCCGGCTGATCCGGAATCGGTGGCCCGAGCCATCTGTCTCAGGCTCCTCACGATGGCCCCCAAGACCCGAGCCCAGCTCGCCGAGGCGCTGCGGAAGCGCGACGTCCCTGACGAGGCTGCCGAGGCGGTGCTCGACCGGTTCTCCGAGCTCGGTCTGATCAACGACGAGGCGTTCGCCGAAGCCTGGGTCGACTCCCGCCACCATGGCCGCGGCCTCGCCAAACGGGCTCTCGCCGCCGAGCTCCGTCACCGTGGCGTCGACTCCGACACCGTCAACGAGGCCGTCGACCGCCTCGACTCCGACCAGGAGCTCGAAACGGCCAGACGCCTCGTGGAGCGCAAGCTCGCGTCCACTCGCAACCTCGACCCCAAGGTCCGCACCCGCAGGCTGGCCGGAATGCTCGCCCGAAAGGGCTACCCGCCGGGGTTGTCGTTCCGCGTCATCCGCGAGGCTCTCGAACAAGAGGGTGTCGAGGTGGAAGAGGACTTCTCCTAGGGTGCGGGTTTCCGGCAGGGAGCAGATATCTGGGCAAATCTGGAGCCGCACCCCCGTAAGACACGCTTGACGAGTCGTTTGCTTGCTCGTGACTTGTTCGACGCATAACCTCGACGGCAGTGAGGAGTTACTCCGCGCAGTGCGGATTGCCATACCGGTGAACGACGGACGAGCGAGCTTGGTTGATCGAGGCGGGCAAGGTGTCGGCTATCTCAGTCGCCGCCGAGTCAGTCCTGGCTTGATATCGGTCGTTATGGAGCCGCCGATCGGGCATTCCGTGCCGCGCATGTGACCCCTCCCGAACAGAGGCCGCGTTATGGAGTTCTGACGACGCGAGGAGGGCGGGGCGCACATGGGGCCGCTTGTGGTGGTGCTGTCAGTGGCGGTGCTCCTGCTGGCTTTCGGGATGATCGCCGCGCTCCTCATCGTCGTCCGCCGTACCTCGGGCAATGCTCCAGGAGCGTCCAGACCGACGCCTGAGCAGTTGGCGGCCGTCCATGATGAGTTGGAGCAGGCTCGCCAGGAGGCGGGGGCGATCCGTGACAAGGCGGACTCCGACGCCGAGGAGATCCTGCGGCGCTCGGAGGCGGCGGCCGAGGCAGCCGCGCGGATGCGCCGCGAGGTCGAGGAGGAGAGCCGGATATTCAAGTCCGAGCTCAAGGAGCTGAGAACCGACCTCGAACGCAGGGAGGCCAGGCTGGCCGAGCGTGAGCAGCGGCTGGACGAGGACGCCCGGCGGCAGGCCGAGCGCGACCGCAAGCTGGCCGAGACCGAGGTCCAGCTCGCCGACCGGCGTGAGGAGCTCCTTCAGGTCGAGGAGGAGCGGCGGGTCATCCTGGAGCGGGCTTCGGGGCTCACCGTCGAGCAGGCCAAGGCCGAGCTGGTCAAGGAGATCGAGAACCAGGCCAAGCGCGAGGCCGCGCTGATCGTCAGGGAGATCGAGGGAGAGGCTCGCAAGGAGGGCGAGAAGCGGGCCACGAAGATCGTCACGCTGGCGGTGCAGCGGGTGGCGGCGGAGCAGACGGCGGAGTCCGTGGTGAGCGTGCTGCACCTGCCCGGCGACGAGATGAAGGGGCGCATCATCGGGCGCGAGGGCCGCAACATCCGGGCCTTCGAGTCCACGACCGGCGTCAACCTGATCATCGATGACACGCCTGAAGCGGTGCTGCTGTCCTGTTTCGACCCGGTTCGCAGGGAGACCGCGCGGCTCACGCTGGAGAAGCTCGTCCTCGACGGACGGATCCACCCGCAGCGGATCGAGGAGGCGCACGACCGCAGCCGGGCCGAGGTGCAGGACCTGTGTGCCAGGGCCGGCGAGGACGCGCTGGTCGAGCTGGGCATCACGGACATGCATCCTGAGCTGACCCTGCTGCTGGGCCAGCTCCGGTACCGCACGAGTTACGGGCAGAACGTCCTGAAGCACCTCATCGAGTCCGCGCACATCGCCGGGATCATGGCCGCTGAGCTCAAGATGAACCAGACGCTGATGAAGCGGTGCGCACTCCTGCACGACATCGGCAAGGCTCTCACGCACGAGGTCGAGGGCAGCCACGCGCTGATCGGCGCGGAGATCGCCCGGCGGTACGGCGAGCAGGAGGACGTGGTGCACGCCATCGAGGCGCACCACAACGAGGTCGAGGTCCGCACCGTCGAGGCGGTGCTCACGCAGGCGGCCGACGCGATCAGCGGCAGCCGCCCCGGAGCGCGGCGCGAGTCGCTGGAGGCGTACGTCAAGCGGCTGGAGCGGCTGGAGGAGATCGCGCAGTCGTACGAGGGCGTGGAGAAGGTCTTCGCCATGCAGGCCGGGCGCGAGATCAGGGTGATGGTCAAGCCGGACGCGATCGACGACATCCAGGCGCAGGTGATCGCCCGCGACGTCGCCAAGCAGGTGGAGGAGGAGCTGACGTACCCGGGGCAGATCCGGATCACGGTGGTGCGCGAGTCGCGCGCCACCGAGTTCGCCCGCTAGCTACCGGCTGACCTCGGGGCTTTCCAGCCCGCCGCCGAACGCTCCGCCCGTCGGCTTCCACCGCTCCCTGGCCACGTACGGCTTCCCTACCACCGCGGACGCGGTGACCTCGAACCATTCGCAGGTCACCATCTCGCCCTCGCGGCCGAAGACCTTCACGCCGCACGTCCTCGGGACGCTCACGGTCGTGTCCGTCCGCGAGTCGAACAACTCGATCGACAGCTCGACGCCCATGCCGACCGGGCCGCGCGCCCGCGCCTGGACGTAGACCCTGTCGGAGGCGATCTTGATGCACGGGCTCATCGAGACCCCCTTGTAGGGCGCCGACCAGGACCTGCACCCGCCGCGCTCGACGGGTTCCGGCTTCGTGGAGACCACGGGGTCGTGGTTGGGGGTTGGGGTCCGTTTCGGCCGTTTCGGCTCCACGGTGGGGGACGGGGGCGTGGGGTCTGGTTCGGGGGTCCTCGTCACCGCGTGGGTGGTGCTTGTCGACTTGTGCCCGGTCTTCTGCGCGTTGGGGCCGGGCGTCTGCACGCTGCTCTTCGGGACGGACGGCGTCACCGTGGTGGACCGCGCCCCCGAGCCGGTCGTGGACGCGTGGGAGGGCTGCGACATCGGGGAGGTCTGCGCCGCCGAGCCGAGAGCGGCCCGGGTCCCGGTCGCCTCGGGAGCCTTGTCCTGCAGCCACATGAACACTCCGGCGATCACGGCGGCCGTCAGGGTGCCTGCTCCCACGGCCACCCACGTCCTGCGGCGGGGCGTCGCGGCCGAGGGGCCCGCCGCTCCCGGCGCGGCGGCGGCCGAGTGAGGCGGATGCGTGCGGTCCCCGAAGGGGGCGTTGGAGTGGGGCGGCTGTGTGGGGTCCGCGAGGGCGGCGTTCGGCTGAGGCGCATGCCCTCGGGCGGCGAGGGCGGCGTTCGGCTGAGGGAGGTGCCCTCGGTCCGTTGAATGCGGCTGAGGCGGGTGTCCCTGGTCCGCGAAGGGAGCGCTGGGGTGAGCTGGGTGGGCGCTGGGGTGAGCGGGGGCTGCGGGGGTGGCGTTCGGGTGGGGCGGCGACGTGGCGTCCACGATGGGGAGAGCGATGGCGTCCGCGGCGGGGACGGTTGTCTCCGACAGCGGCGCGTCCCGGGAGATCCGGGGCAGGCGAGGCGCGCCCTGCTCCGACACCGCGGCGGCCCGCAGCGCGGCGCTCACTTGCGCCAGCGGCGGGCGCGCGGCCGGGTCCTTGGCCGTGCAGTCGGAGATCACCGTCCAGAGCGACGCGGGCATCCCGTCGAGCCGCCGGGGTGCCATGTGGAGGGCGGAGTTCAGCGCGCTCAGCCCGTGCCCGCCCGCGAACGGCGCCCGCCCAGCCAGCAGTTCGTACAGCAGCATCCCGAGCGCGTAAACGTCGGCGGCGGGGGAGGGGCGCTCGCCGCGCAGGATCTCGGGTGCGATGTAGACGGGCGTGCCCGCGACGGTTCCCGTGGTGTTGAGCGTGGTGGTGTGCAGGATGCGGGAGATCCCGAAGTCGGTGAGCTTGAGCGCGCCGCTCTGTTCGTCCACGAGCACGTTGGACGGTTTGACGTCGCAGTGGACCACGCCCTGCTCGTGCGCGTGCGCGAGCGCCTCCGCGAGGGAGGCGGTCATGGCGGCGGCCCTGCCGGGCGGGAGCGTGCCCGATCGCCTGACCAACTGGCCGAGGTCACCGCCGGCGACGAGGTCCATCACGATCGCGATCCGGTCGCCCTCCAGGACGAAGTCGCGGATGGACACGATGGCCGGATGCCGCAGCCGCACCAGAACAGTGCGTTCCCTGACGAACCTGGCCACGACGTCAGGTTCGGCGCCCAGCCGGGGGTTCAGGAGCTTCGCCGCCACCTGCTCGCCGGTCCGGCGGTCGAGGGCCCGCCACACGGTGCCCATCCCGCCTTCGCCCACGATCTCTACCAGGCGGTACGCACTGCCAAGCGAATCGTCCATATTCCGATCATGATATCCACAATTGACACGCTGTCGGGGGTGATAGGCGCCCTGTGACGGCCCGACGGGGGCTACCCGAAGACCTGCTGGTAGAAGGCCAGCTCGGCGGCGAGCGCGGTGGCGCGCGTCTCGGTGCGGCGGAAGCCGTGCGACTCCCCGTCGAACGTCAGGTACGTGCACAGCACGCCGCGCTCCGACAGCGCGTCGGCGAACGCCGTCGACTGCTCGGGCGGCACCGCCGGGTCGTCCAGCCCCTGCAGGAGCAGCATCGGGCAGGAGACCCCGTCGACCAGGGCGAGCGGCTCGCGGGCCGCGTACACCAGTGGGTCCTCGGGGCCGACCAGCCACTCCACGTAACGGGACTCGAAGTCGTGAGTGTGCGCCCGCAGCGGCGCCAGCGCGCTGACGCCGTAGTAGGACACGCCGCCCGCGAACACGCCGGACCGGCAGCAGGCCGCCATCACGGTCCAGCCGCCCGCGCTACGGCCGCGCACCGCGATCCGGGACGCGTCGGCGAGGCCCTCGGCCGCCAGCCATTCGGCCGCCGCGATCGTGTCCTCGACGTCGACCAGCCCCCACTGGCCCCGCAACCGGTCGCGGTAGGACCGGCCGTAGCCGGTGGAGCCGCCGTAGTTGACGTCCAGGACACCGATGCCGCGCGAGGTCAGGAACGCCTTCTCCAGGTCGAGCGCGGCGACGGCGTGCGCGGTCGGGCCGCCGTGCACGAACACCACGTACGGCGGGGTCTCCGAGTCGGCCGCCGGGTTCGACGGCGGGTAGAGGTAGGCATGGACGATCCGCCCAGACCGGTCGGGTAGCTCCACCGGCCGGGGAACGGGCAGGTAGGCGAGGTCGGGCAGCCCACCGTCGTCGCGTCGGAGCTCTTCGGCCGCTCCCGTCGCTGTCTCGACCTGGACGACCGCTCTCGGCTCCGCCGCGCCGTACGCCACCCCGACCAGCCTCGCGCCGTCGGCGGCCAGCGACGGATCCCAGCCGGAACAGGGCACGCCGAGCTCGGTGAGCTGCCCCGATTCCGGATCCAGCACACCCAGGCGCAGGTCGCCGCGCCCGTGCAGCACCGCGAGCCGCCCGTCGCCCAGCACCGCGTACGGCCGGCCGCCCAGGGTCCATAGCGGCGCGGCGAACTCCTCCTCCGCCGGGTGCAGCGCCCGGGATGAGCCGCCGTGAACGTCGATCTCGTACAGGTTCCACCAGCCGGACTGGTCAGAGACCAGGTAGAGGCGCGAGTCGTCCTTCCACTGCGGGGCCAGCACCGACTCGGCGGGGCCGCCCTTGACGGTCCACGAGAGGCCGTCGGCCAGGCGGGTGACGCGCAGCTCGGTGCCGTTCCACGGCATCTGGGGGTGGTTCCAGCAGACGTAGGCGAGATGCCGCCCGTCGGGCGACACCGTGGGAGAGGCGTAGAAGTCGTGGCCCGTGACCAGCTCGCGTTCCTCGCCCGCGCCGAGCGGCACCGCGACGATCGACCGCGTGACCTTGACCCCGACATCACCCTCGACGCCGCCCTCGACTTCACCCTCGACACCGCCCTCGACGTGACGCTCGCGCACGCACCACACCTCGTCGCCGTGGACCAGCAGGTCGGCGTACCGGCGGTCGCCGTCGTCCGGGGTGATCGGGACGGGCTCGTCGCCGTGCAGGTAGAGCCGCTGATCGCTGAAGTGGGCGAAGACCACCTGGCCGGCGGGCGTGACCACGTAGGGGCGTCCGCCGTACTCGTGCACGCGGGTGCGCGCGCTCCACGGCGCGGGCAGCAGCTCACGGCGGGCGCCGTCGGCGGCGCGGTGCATGATCGTGGTGCGCCCGCCCTCGTCGGGACGGTCCTCGGTCCACCACACCTGCTCGCCGAGCACGCTCGGCCAGCCGAGGCGGAGCCCGGAACGGGCGACGTCGGCGGTGGAGATGGGGGACGGCCAGAAGGGCATAGCCGAATCCTGCCGGAAGATCGCCGAACGCGAGGGGCGGTCACCAGACTCCGGCGACCGCCCCTTTCACACTGACGTCTGTCAGGGCTACGGTGCCCCGCCGCCGTCGACGCCGACGAACGGCACCGGCTCCAGCGGCTTGGCCGACGACTTGCGGCTGCGACGGCTGCGCTTCTCCAGCCAGGTGGCGAACGAGCTGAGCGCCATCGCCATGGCGATGTAGATGACGCCGATGACGATCGCCGACACGAGCTTCGTCCCCGGATACACGGAGGGCAGGTTCTTGAAGCCCATGTTGAGGAGGTCGACGTAGACGATGAAGTACCCGAGCGCGGTGTCCTTGAGCAGCACCACGAGCTGGCTCACGACCGCCGGCATCATCGTCGTGATGCCCTGCGGCAGCAGGACCAGCCGCATGACGCCGCTCTTGCGCAGCCCGATCGCGTACGCCGCCTCCGACTGCCCGCGGGGGATCGCGTTGATGCCGGCCCTGACCACCTCGGCCAGCACGGACCCGTTGTAGAGCGTGAGGCCCAGGACGATCGCGAACAGCGCGTAGTCGCCGCCGCCGAACAGGTTGGGGGACAGGTACCAGATGAAGAAGATCAGCAGGAGCAGCGGGATGGCCCGGAACAGCTCCACGACCGCTCCGGCGGGAATCCTGACCCAGCGGTGGTCCGACAGCCGCGCGATGCCGAAGACCGAGCCGAACAGCAGCGCGAAGACCGCGCCGAGGACGGCCGCCGTGAGCGTGCCCTGGAGGCCGGGGATGATGAAGTTCACCCAGGTGTCGGCGGTGAAGAACGGCGCCCAGAGGTCGGGGTTGAGCTGGCCCTTGTCCTTCAGCTTGAGCACGACCCAGGCGAGGACCGCCAGCAGCACCAGCGCGGCCACAGCGGTGATCAGGTGGTTGCGGAGGCGTCCGCGACGCCCAGGGGTGTCGAAGAGGACGGATGCTTGCACGGTCACCGGGCCACCGCCATTCGCTTCGCCAGCCACCCGGAGAAGTAGCCGATGGGCAGGATCAGCGCCACGAACGCGGCCACGATCCCGAGGAAGATGGGGATCGACACGCCCGTGGTGTCGAACGTGGTCTTCATGACGTTGGCGACGTCCACGGTGTAGCCCGCCGCGGCCACCACCGTGGTGTTCTTGATCATCGCGATGAACACGCTGCCCAGGGGGGCGATGACGGACCTGGTCGCCTGGGGGAGGATGATCAGCCGCAGCGACTGGAAGAAGGTCAGCCCGATCGCCCGCGCCGCCTCGGCCTGGCCCATCGGCACCGTGTTGATGCCGGCCCGCAGCGACTCGCACACGAACGCCGCCGTGTAGGCGGACATGCCCAGCACGGCCAGCCAGAACGAGTTGGTGAGCGGCTCCTCCTGGGAGAAGATCAGCCCGAGGGTGTCGCTGAGCCCGAGGTAACAGAAGGCCAGGACGAGCGTCAGAGGGGTGTTGCGCACCACGTTGACGTAGGCCGTGCCCGCCGCCCGCAGGACGGGGGTGGGGGAGACCCGCATGGCGGCCAGGATCGTGCCGACGATCAGCGAGAAGACCGCGATGACAAGGGAGAGCTTGAGATTGTTCAGGAACCCGACAGCCAGTTCGGGCCCGTATTTGATGAGTTCGTCCACGGTGCTCCACTGATAAGAGCGACGGCGGCCGGATCACCGGCCGCCGCACGCGTGAGGATCAGGCGCAGCCCTCGGCCGGCGGGGCGGAGGTGGGGAGTTCCAGACCCGTCTTGCCGAACCACTTCTGGAGCAGCTGTGTGGCGGTGCCGTCCTGCCACATCTTGGTGATGGCCTTGTTGACCGCCTCGCAGGTGGTCTTGTCGCCCTTCTTCAGGCCGATGCCGTACTTCTCATCGGTGAACGGGTCGTTCAGCAGCTTGTACTTGCCCGGGTCCTGGGAGGAGAAGCCGGCCAGGATCAGGTTGTCGGTGGTGACCGCGTCGAGGTTGCCGCCGCTGAGCTTCTGCACGCACTCGGAGTAGTTGCTCGCGCCCACGAGCTTGGCGGGCAGGTTCAGCTTGCCGTCCGGCGGCGGGTCGGTGATCCGCTTGTAGGAGTTGGACCCCTGCGCCTGGCAGATGCGCTTGTCCTTCAGGTCGGTCGCCTTGCTGATGTTCGCGGCGTCGGCGCGGACCATGGTGTCCTGGTGGACGACCACGTACGGCCCGCCGAAGGTCACCTTGGGCTTGCGCGCGTCAGTGATCGAGTAGGTGGCCACGACCAGGTCGACGGTGCCGTTCTGGAGCAGCGCCTCGCGGTTGGACGAGGGCGACTCCTTCCATGTGATCTTCACGTCCTGGCCGCCGGCCAGTTCCTTCACGATGTACTTGGCGATGTCGACGTCGAAGCCCTCGGGGTCGCCGCCGCCCTTCTTCAGGCCCAGGCTCGGCTGGTCCCACTTGGTGCCGACGGTGATCTCCTTGGCACCCTTGATCTTCTCCATGACGTTGGCGTAGCTGCCTCCGCCGCCACAGGCGGCCAGGCCCACCGCGAGGGCCGCGACGGCGAACGCGGCTCCTGTACGACGCATCTGCATAGTCGTTACCTCAATCTTTCTAACGGGGTGTCGGCTTCAGTGCGTGAGGATCTTCGAGAGGAAGTCCTTCGCCCGGTCGGTCTGGGCATTGGTGAAGAACTCGTCAGGGGTGTTCTCCTCGACGACCTGGCCGTCAGCCATGAACACCACACGGTTGGCGGCCCTGCGCGCGAAGCCCATCTCGTGGGTCACGACCACCATCGTCATCCCGTCGCGAGCAAGACCGATCATCACGTCCAGGACTTCCTGCACCATCTCGGGGTCCAGTGCGGACGTCGGCTCGTCGAACAGGATCATCTTCGGATCCATGGCGAGAGCTCGGGCGATGGCCACCCGCTGCTGCTGCCCTCCTGAGAGCTGCGCCGGGTACTTGTCGGCATGCGCCGCGATGCCCACCCGCTCCAGCAGTTCCATGGCCCGCTTGTCGGCGGCGTCGCGCGCCGTCTTGCGAACCTTGACGGGGCCCAGGGTGACGTTCTCACGAATCGTCTTGTGCGCGAACAGGTTGAACGACTGGAACACCATGCCGACTTCGGAGCGGAGCCGGGCCAACGCCCTGCCTTCTTCCGGCAAAGGCTGGCCATCGAAAATGATCTGGCCGTCGTCGATGGTCTCCAGCCGGTTCATCGTCCGGCAGAGTGTGGACTTACCGCCGCCGGACGGGCCGATCACGACCAGGACCTCGCCACGGGAGACGGTCAGGTTGATATCCCTCAGGACGTGATGCGCCCCGAAGTGCTTGTTGACGTGCTCCAACACTACTAGTGGAGTGGCGTCCCCGTTCTCCGTCATGGATAGCAACCTAGGGGGCGATAGGACGCTGGTCACTAACCGGGTGGTACCGATCCGATCACATCCTGCCACCGAGCTGGACTTTTAGAAGGGTGGCGAGTCGGGATCCGGACAACGACTACCCTTGAACGTGCGATGACTGTGACCCAGGAGAGCGCCCGCACGTACGAAGTGCGCACATACGGGTGCCAGATGAACGTGCACGACTCCGAGCGCCTGTCAGGGCTGCTGGAGGACGCCGGTTATGTACCCGCGCCCGACGGCGAGACCGCCGACGTGGTCGTGTTCAACACATGCGCCGTGCGCGAGAACGCCGACAACCGCCTCTACGGCAATCTCGGCCACCTGCGTCCCGCCAAGTCCGGCAACCCGCGCATGCAGATCGCCGTCGGCGGCTGCCTGGCGCAGAAGGACCAGGGCGAGATCCTCCGCAAGGCACCGTGGGTGGACGTCGTGTTCGGCACGCACAACATCGGCTCGCTGCCGGTGCTGCTCGAACGGGCGCGCATCCAGGGCGAGGCGCAGGTCGAGCTGAAGGAGTCGCTGGAGGTCTTCCCGTCGACGCTGCCGACCAAGCGCGAGTCCGCCTACGCGGCCTGGGTGGCGATCTCGGTCGGCTGCAACAACACGTGCACCTTCTGCATCGTGCCGTCGCTGCGCGGCAAGGAGAAGGACCGGCGGCCCGGCGACATCCTCGCCGAGGTCGAGACCCTGGTCGGCCAGGGCGTCCTGGAAGTCACGCTGCTCGGCCAGAACGTCAACACCTACGGCGTCGAGTTCGGCGACCGGCTCGCGTTCGGCAAGCTGCTGCGCGCCTGCGGCACCGTCGAGGGGCTGGAGCGGGTCCGCTTCACCTCGCCGCACCCGGCCGCGTTCACCGACGACGTGATCGCCGCCATGGCCGAGACCCCGAACGTCATGCACCAGCTGCACATGCCCCTGCAGTCGGGGTCCTCCCGCGTGCTGCGGGCCATGCGGCGCTCGTACCGGGCCGACCGCTACCTCGGCATCATCGAGCGCGTCCGGGCCGCCATGCCCGACGCGGCGATCTCCACCGACATCATCGTCGGCTTCCCCGGCGAGACCGAAGAGGACTTCCAGCAGACCCTCGACGTCGTCCGGCAGAGCCGCTTCGCCAACGCCTTCACCTTCCAGTACTCCATCCGCCCCGGCACGCCCGCGGCGACGATGCCCGACCAGGTCCCGAAGGAGGTCGTCCAGGAGCGCTACGAGCGCCTGGTCGCCCTGCAGGAGGAGATCTCGTGGGAGGAGAACAAGAAGCAGGTGGGGCGGACCCTCGAGGTCCTGGTCGCGGAGGGCGAGGGCCGCAAGGACGACGCCACGAACCGCCTGTCGGGCCGCGCGCCCGACAACCGCCTGGTGCACTTCGCGGCCGGCGAGCACACGCCGCGCCCCGGTGACATGGTGACGGTGGAGGTCACGTACGCGGCTCCGCACCACCTCGTGGCCGACGGGCCGGTGTCGGAGGTCAGGCGCACCCGCGCGGGCGACGCCTGGGAGGCCCGTCAGGGGGCTCCGGCCAAGGGGGCGGGCGTCCTGCTGGGGATGCCCACCATCGGCCGCCCGGCGACCGCGCCGGCCGCGGGCGGCTGCTCGACGGGCTGACCGCCGCGCGTCCTGGTGACGGCGCGCCCGGTCAGCGGGTGAGGTCGTCGAGGAAGCGGTAGCAGTAGTCGCGGCGGAAGTCGCGCATGGTCGCGCACGGGTCGGGGCTGAGGCGGGCCGGGGGCGTGTCCGCGGTCGCCTTGGGGTGCGGGGGCTGCACGGGGGCGACGGGCTCGGGCGCGGGGGTCGGGTTCTCGGACGCCCTGCTGCTCGTGGGCGTTGGGTGGTGCTCGATCCGGCGGGCGCTCGGGGTGTTGACGGTCTCGGGGGCGTCCACCAGCCGCGGGGAACTGACGGCCTCCGGGGCGTCCGCCTCCTCTGGAGCGCTGACCGCCTTCGGGGTCTTTGGGGAGCCGGCCGTGTCCCGGTGGTCGCCCGGTGAGTCCGTCTGCGCGTCCGGAGAGGGCGCCTGGCCCGCTTGTCCGGTTGAGAGAGATGTCACAGTGGGCGGTGCGAGGGAGATCCAGGCATTCGGTGATCCGCTGGTAAACGGGCTTTCCTGATCGAATTCGGTTGATCTTTTCGCCTCGCGCATTTGGGGTGTCGTGAACGCCAGGAAAAGGCCGAGCCCGGCGATGGCCAGCACTCCGCTCACGCCCGCCACTGCTGTCAGGCGACCCCGGCGAGCTGGTCGAATGGATCTATGGGGGGACAAGTCGTGATTCCTTTGTGATTGGTGCGCGAGCATTCCACTGTTGCGGCTAGTGTGGTCCATCACCCGCGGAAGCCGGCGAGCTTTCCCGATACGACCGCAGGGAGCCGTACCACCATGCAGGATTCGACCGAGCCGGATCGTCAGGAGATCCTCACCGGGCCTGGCGACAGCCAGAGTCACCGCGGTGACTCCGCGGCTCGCAGGAACAACAAGAAGATCATCGCCATCGCGTCGGCGGCGCTCGTGGCCGCGCTCGCCGCGGGTGGCGTCGGGTTCGTCCTCGCCGGAGGCGGCGGGGCTCAGGTCTCGCAGCCCGCCGGGCAGCCCGGCCCTGCCGAGAGCGGCGCCCGGGCCACGCAGGGCGACGCGCTGGGCGACGACGAGGAGGCGTCCATGGGCGACGCCGTCACCGACGCGCCCGACGCGGGCACCCCGTCCGACGCCGTCACCGAAGGCGGCGACACCAGGGCCGACAGCGGCTCCGACACCGGCTCTGTCAGGACCGGCGCGCGCGACACGGCGCAGACCGGGGCCGGCAAGAAGTCCACGTCCTCGCCCTCCAAGCCCCCGCAGGACCCAGCCGCCGACAACCCCGCCGACGGGATGGCGGGCCTGCTCGACGGCCAGTGCGCGAAGAGCGGCTGCTGAAAGCGGGCTCCCGGCACGCCGACCGGCCTGGTCCGCGCGACCGCCGCAGGTGACATCCCCGCTGGGCGGGTGGCACGCGTCGGCCGCGCGTCCCAGGTGGTTCGCCTCGGCCTTTGAGCGGTTCGTCCTGGCGGCACATCCCGGCTCCGAGGCCCAGGTGGTTCGCCTGGATGGCCCGAAGTGGCTTGGCGGTTCCGCGCGGTAATGGACCTGTGGCGGGTGCCACCTTGCCCCTAGGGTCGTTGCCATGACGACTGACAGAGCGGCCGTGCTGCGCGCGTTGCACGTGCCCGGCGCGCCGCTGGTGCTGCCCAACGTCTGGGATGCCGCCTCCGCGCGGGCTGTGCTGGAGGCCGGGTTCCCGGTGGTCGCCACCGGGAGCGCGGCCGTGGCCAGGGTGCTCGGGTACGACGACGGGGAGGCGACGCCCGTAGCCGAGATGATGGCCGCCGTGGCCCGCATCGCCAGGGCCGTGGACGTGCCCGTCACCGCCGATGTCGAGCGCGGGTACGGCCTCGCCCCGGCCGAGCTGGCCGAACGGCTGGCGGCCACCGGCGCCGTCGGCTGCAACCTCGAGGACTCCGACCCGCGCACGGACGAGCTCGTCGAGCCGGAGAAGCAGGCCGCCTTCCTGGCCGAGGTGCGGGCCGCCGCCGGCCCTGGGCTGGTGATCAACGCCAGGGTCGACACGTATCTCCACGGCGACGGGACCCGCAAGGCCGCGGTCGAGCGTGCCCGGCTGTACCTCGACGCCGGGGCCGACTGCGTGTACCCGATCTGGCTCAGCGACGAGGGCGAGATCGGGGCGCTGGTGGAGGAGGTGGGCGGGCCGGTGAACATCCTGTTCCGCCCCGGGGCGCCGTTGCCGGGCCGGCTCGCCGAGCTGGGCGTGGCCAGGGTCAGCTACGGCCACGGGCTGCACCGGGCCTCCGACGTCTACTCCAGGAGCCTGTTCCAGGCGGTGGCCGAAGGCCGCGACCCGTACGCCGTTCGGTAGCGCACCCTGCTCCGGCTCGCCGCGCACACCTGCACTAACCTGCGCGTGTGCTTGTCGCCGCGGCCGTCTGCCCGCATCCCCCGTTGCTCGTGCGCGCCCCCGAGCTGGCCCCCCTCCGTGCGGCCTGCCAGGACGTCATCTCCGCGCTTCGCGCCGCTGAACCTGACGTCCTGGTCGTCGTGGGCGGCGCCGACACCACCACCGCCTACGACGGGACGGCGGCGGGCACGCTCAAGCCGTGGGGCCTCGACCTCGGGGCGGGCGACGGCGACCCGGTGCTGCCCCTGTCCCTCACCATCGGACGCCTGCTGCTCGGCCACGCTCCCGACGGCCTCCAGTCCGTCGCCTTCGACGCCGCGCCCGCCGACTGCCTGGCCCTCGGGCGGAGCCTCGCGGAGCGGGGCCGGCTCGCGCTGCTCGTCATGGCCGACGGCTCCGCCTGCCTCACGACCGGCTCGCCCGGCCGGCACGAACCGGCCGCGCGGCCGCACCAGGAGCTGATCGCGTCCGCGCTGGCGGAGGCCGACCCGGGGGCGCTCGCCGCGCTGGACCCCGCCGAGGCCGACCGCCTCTGGCTCTCCGGCCGTGCCGCGCTCCAGGTGCTCGCGGGCGCGGCGGGGACGTCGCGCCTCCGGGGCCGGTTGCTGGAAGACGTCGCTCCGTTCGGGGTCGGCTACTTCGTGGCGGAGTGGCGCTGACGGCTTCGACGCCGCGTTCGTGACACGGCGCCGGAGATCGACCGCTGGGGCCGCATCGACGGTCTGATCTCTGCAGGGCTGCCGGGTGGGGTGGTACGTCGATGGTTCGCTGAAGAGCAGTTCGTCTGGGTACACCCACCCTCCCCAGAACCGGCCTGGGCCACCAACGGCACCTACCAGGTGGTGCGCATCGTCCGGTTCCACCTCGAGCGATGGGATCGGGTACCGGTCGCCGAGCAGGAGAAGATCATCGGCAGGCACAAGGTCACCGCTACCAATACCTGCGCACCCCCGACGTCAACGGCCAGATGGACGCCGGGCACGCCTTCTGCTGCTTCCAGCGCCGGCTCACCACCTACATCGAGATGCAACGGCGCCTGGAACACGAGATGCTCGTCCCGTTCGTCACTCCCACCGGGGGCGGCTACTTCTTCGCCTTGCCCGGCGTGACCAACGAGAACGACTACTACGCCCGCGCCTTGCTGAGCTGACGTACGTCTCCCGCTGCGCCAAGAGCTCCTTGCCCTTCCCCTGACCGGCCCATGAGCGGCTCCCGGGAAGGGGAAGGCCATGAACACAGTCCGGTTGGGCCGCACGGAGCTCCAGGTCAGCCCGATCTGCTACGGCACCTGGCAGTTCGGCGGCGACTGGGGCGAGGTCGACGAGCGCGCCGCCGTCGCCGCCATCCAGCACGCCCGCGAACGAGGTGTCACGTTCTTCGACACCGCCCAGGGCTACGGGTTCGGCGTGTCGGAGCGCATCCTGGGCCGGGCGCTGGAGGGCGACCTGGACCGGGTGATGATCGCCACGAAGGGCGGCCTGCGCATGGACGGCGACCGGCTCGTCCGCGACTCCAGCCCGGCCTGGTTGCGCCGAGGGGTGGAGGCCAGCCTGGAGGCGCTCGGCACCGGCCGCATCGACCTGTACCAGGTGCACTGGCCCGACCCGCGCACCCCGTTCGAGGAGAGCGCCGCCGCGCTGCGCGAGATGGTGGACGAGGGGCTTATCGGGCACGTCGGGGTGTCCAACTTCGACGCCGACCAGTTGCGCGCCTTCCCAGGCGTGGAGACCGTGCAGCCGCCGTACCACCTGTTCCGCCGCGACGTCGAGGCCGAGGTGCTGCCGTACGCGGCGGCCCACGATCTGGGCGTGCTGGCGTACGGGCCGCTGGCGCACGGACTGCTCGGCGGCGGGTTCGACGAGCACACCACGTTTCCGGCCGACGACTGGCGCTCGCACAGCCCCGACTTCACCGGCGACGGCTTCCGCCGCAACCTCGCGGTGGTGGCCCAGCTGCGCCGCTTCGCCGAACGCTTCGGCACCACGATCGGGCGGCTCGCGGTGGCCTGGGTGCTGTCCAACCCGACCGTTCAGGTCGCCATCGTCGGCGCGCGCAGCACCAAGCACCTCGACGAGAGCCTGGAAGCCGCGGAGCTGACCCTGGGGCCGGACGACCTGGCGGAGATCGACGCCATCATGCGCGGCGCCGCGCCGGTGGCCGGGCCCGCGCCGGAAGGCATGTGATGACGTCCGTCGCCGTGCTCGGCACCGGGCTGATGGGCTCGGCCATGGCCCGGCACATGGCCGGACAGGGCCTGGACGTACACGCCTGGAACCGCACGGCGGACAAGGCGCGGGCACTGCGCCCGGACGGGGTGCACCCGGCGGCGAGCGTCGAGGAGGCCGTGCGCGGTGCGGACGCGGTCATCACCATGCTGCCCACCGGAGACGTGGTCGCCTCGCTGGCGGCCCGCTTCCTGCCCGCGATGCCCGCCGAGGCCGTCTGGCTGCAGATGAGCACGGTGGGCGGCGCCTGGACCGACCGGCTCTTCCGGCTGGCGGCGGACGCCGACCGGCGGATGCTCGACGCGCCGGTCTCGGGCAGCAGCCAACCGGCCGAGCAGGGCAAGCTGGTCCTGATCGTCTCTGGAGCGTCCGAGGTGCTGGAGCGGGCCAGACCCGTCCTGGACGTGCTCGGCTCCCACATCGCACACGTCGGGGCGGCCGGGGAGGCGTCCCGGGTCAAGATGATCGTCAATAACTGGATGACGGCCTCGGTCGTGGCGATGGCCGACACGATGCTGGCCTGTGAGCAACTGGAGCTGGACCCTGCCCACGTCCTGCGGGTGCTGGAGGACGGGCCGCTGGGCATGCCGTACGCGCTGCAGAAGGCCGCCGAGATCCGCGCCCGCGCCTACCCGGCCGGGTTCCCGCTCAGCCTCGCGCTCAAGGACCTCGGCCTGCTGGCCGACGAGCGCGACCGGCCGTCCCGCCTGAGCGACATGGTACGGGAGACGATACGGCGGGCTGTCGAGGCGGGCCACGGCCGTGAGGACGTGGCCGCCGTGGCCGAGCTCCTGCGCCGGGAACTGCTCTGAAGCCTCCATCCGAGCCCTGGGCCATCTTCATGAGAACGCGGCCGTCAGCGGCTTTCAAGCACCGCTGAGCGCCCCGGCGAAGCGATCCACCTGGGTCACGTCCGAGGCCCAGCAGTAGAACATGACCTCGTCGGCGCCGATGTCCCTCATCCGGGTGGCCATGTCGCGGATCTGGCCGGACGTGGTGAGCATGCTCGCCACCGCGCCCTCGGCGAAGCCGGCCGGCAGGTTCATGTAGTGGGGGCCGCTGTAGTAGTCGTACAGCCGGTCACGGGCCTCCTTGATCAGGTGATCCGGGCCCAGAGCGGCGTTGACCTGGGCGACCAGCCGGGGGCGGCCCGTGCGTCCCTGAGCCTGCCACTCTGCCTCGGTGGCCCGGAACAGACTCGCGGCGTCGGCGAGGTGGGCCGCGCACAAGAAGCCGTCGCCCAGGCGGGCGGCGCGGCGGATCCCGGGCGGGCTGAAGGCGCCGAACAGCACTTCGGGGCCGCCCCGGCGGGCGGGCTCGGGCCCGATCGGGCCGATCTCCTCGCTGTACGGCTCACCCGACCAGACGCGGCGCATCACCGCCATCATCTCCTCCAGTCGCGCCCCACGCCGGTGAACGTCCACACCCACGGCCTCGTAGTCGTCCCGGCGTGCCCCCAAGCCGATGCCGAGCGTGAAGCGGCCTCCCGACATGCGGTCCAGAGTCGCGCACTGCTTGGCCAGCAGCGCCGGTTCACGAAGCGGGGCGAGCAGCACCTCGCTCTGGAGACGGATTCTGGAGGTCTCCCCGGCGAGCACGGCCAGGGCCACCAGGGGCTCGGGATTGTGATAGACGAGACGATCCAGCAAGCCGAGCGTGCTGAACGGGCCCTCGTCCGCGCCCCGAGCCCACTCCAGCAAGGCCACAGGTTCGCTGATGGGCAGGCCGAGACCGACCTTCATGCGCCCCCCCGAGGTTCTCACCGCCGGCGAGTCGCCGCCGGTTGCGCTGCCTACCCCGGTCACCGTGCCCACAGAGCCCCCGCTGATGCCGTCGTGCCGCATCTCTGTCCACAATCTTTTCGCCCCTTGGAGCGGCGGTCACCCACGCGAGTGTCGTGGGCGGGCCGGCTCAGTCGGTGAGCAGGATGTGATTGCGGAGTAGGCCGGGGTCGGCTCGCCCATACGGGCGGTGTCGGCGCCGCGCTACGTCCTGGCCGAGGCGTGGGTCACGGCAGCTGTCGGCGGCGGGGGACAGGGACGGTCATCAGGTCGCGGGCGAGCACGATCTCGCCGTCGTAGGCGCGGCGGGCGTCGTCCAGGAAGGACTGCTCCGCGGGCAGGCCGTACCTCTCGGAGAAGTGGGTGAGGACCAGCCGCCGCACGCCCGCCTCAGCGGCCACCTGGCCCGCCTCGTACGCGGTCAGGTGCCCGTACTCCTTGGCCAGGGACGCCTCGGCCGACAGGAAGGTCGACTCGATCACCAGGAGGTCCACGCCGGAGGCCAGGTCGAAGACGGCCTCGCAGAGGCGGGTGTCCATGACGAAGGCGACGCTCTGGCCCGGCTTGGGGACGCTGACCTGGTCAAGGGTGATCCCGCGGACGGGCTCGCCGCGTTGCAGCAGGCCGACCTCCGGGCCGCGGATGCCGTGCGCCGCCAGCCTGTCGGGCAGCATGCGGCGTCCGGACGGTTCCTGCAGGCGGTAGCCGTAGGACTCCACGGGGTGCGACAGGCGACGCGCCAGCAGCGGGCCCACCTCGTCCCGTTCGCCGGAGACGGGGTGCTCGGTGATGACCTGGGTGTCGGCGAAGGCGGCGGCGTGGCGGAGCCTGCGCCAGTAGGCCTCGCCGGAGGCGGGGTAGAGCGCCCGCACCGGGTGCCGGACCTTGTCGCGGGCGATGCGCTGCACGACGCCGGGCACGCCCAGGCAGTGGTCGCCGTGGAAGTGCGTGAGGCAGAGCCAGTGCACGTCGTTGGCGCTCACCCCGGCGTGCACCATCTGCCGCTGAGTGCCCTCGCCCGGGTCGAAAAGGTAGCCTTGGCCATCCCAGCGCAGAAGGTACCCGTTGTGATTACGGTGTCGGGTAGGCACCGCACTGGAGGTGCCGAGCACCACGAGCTCACGTGAGGACATGATGGTCACGGTCGCGTTCGCCGAGCTGCCGACGCCTGTCGGCCCGTTCGTCCTGGCCGTCACCGAGGACGGCCTGGCCGCGTCGGGCTGGGGGTCCCGGGCGCGCCTGGGTGAACGCCTCGGCCTGGCTGAGGTTCATGACCCGGATCGTACGGCTTTCGCCGTGGCCGAGTTGAATGATTATTTCGCCGGAGAGCTGCGCGCCTTCGAGACCCCGGTCGACTGGCGGCTGACCTCGGGCGTGCGCCGGAGCGTCCTGCAGGCGCTGCACGCGGTCCCGTACGGCAGCGCCGTCACCTACGGCGAGCTGGCCGAGCGCAGCGGCTCCGGCGTGCCCGCGCGGGGCATCGGGTCGATCATGGGGTCGAACCCGATCCCGATCGTGGTGCCCTGCCACCGCGTCGTCGCGGGCAACGGGCTGGGCGGGTTCAGCGGCGGCGAGGGCGTCGAGACCAAACGCTGGCTGCTGACCCACGAGGGGTACCTGCAGCCAACGCTGCTCGACCTCTAACGGTCCTCCTCCTTGCGGTCGAGGTCGTCCAGCTTCTCTCTCGCCATGTCCGCGCCCTTGTCGATCTGCTCGTCGTACTTGCCGCCTGTCGCGCTCTTGGCGGCCTGCGCCGCCCGGTCGATGCCTTCGCGGGCGGCCTCGCCGGCCTTGCCGCCGAACATCTCCTTGACCTTGTCCAGAATCGACATCGTGCTCCCCCCCGAAAGCCGTGGGTCTGGTCCGTATGCGCGTTCATACCCAGACAGTTGACACACTTATCGGTGTGCGTCAGCAGCCCGTCATCGCCGTCGTGGGCCCCACCGCGGCAGGAAAGTCCGATCTCGCCGTGGATATCGCGCTCCGGTTGGGGGGTGAGTGCGTAAACGCCGACTCCATGCAGCTTTACCGAGGAATGGACATCGGTACCGCGAAACTTTGCCCGGCCGAGCAGCGTGGGGTGCCGCACCACCTGCTCGACATCTGGGACGTCACGGTCACCGCCAGCGTGGCCGAGTACCAGAAGCTGGCCAGGCAGCTCATCGAGTCGCTGGAGGTGCCCGTCCTCGTCGGCGGCAGCGGGCTCTACGTCCGCGCGGCCATCGACGACCTGGAGTTCCCCGGCACCGACCCCGCGATCAGGGCCAGGCTGGAGGACGAACTGGCCGAGCAGGGGCCGGCGCCGCTGTACGCCAGGCTCCGCGAGCTCGACCCGGACGCGGCGGCGGCGATCCTGCCGAGCAACGGCCGCCGCATCGTCCGTGCCCTGGAGGTGATCGAGCACTCGGGCCGGCCGTTCTCGGCCACGATGCCGTCCTACGACGCGGTCTACCCGAGCGTGCAGATCGGGCTGGAGGTGCCCAGGCCCGAACTCGACGAGCGCATCGCGCGCAGGGTCGCCCGGATGTGGGAGGCGGGCCTGGTCGGCGAGGTGCGGCGGCTGCTCGCGCAGGGCCTGGCAGAAGGACGCACGGCCGGTCGCGCCCTCGGCTACGCCCAGGTGATCAGGTACCTGGACGGTGAGTGGACCGAGGAGCAGGCGTACGAGGAGACCATCAGGGCGACCCGGCGCTTCGCCCGGCGGCAGGAGTCGTGGTTCCGCCGCGACCCCAGGGTGCACTGGCTCCCGTACGACGCCCCTGACCTGCTCGAACGATCCCTGGCACAGATCGTCGGCCGGGAATCGGCCTAGAATCGAAGAATGCGCTTCCTCAAGGGTCACGGCACAGAGAACGATTTCGTCATCCTCCCCGACCTCGAAGGGGAGCTCGACGTCACCACCACGCTCGTGACCGGGATCTGCGACAGGAGGTCGGGGGTCGGCGCCGACGGAGTCCTGCGCGTGGTGCGCGCCAAGCTCAGCCCGGAGGTGGCGGAGCAGGCCGGGCAGGCCGAGTGGTTCATGGACTACCGCAACGCCGACGGCAGCATGGCCGAGATGTGCGGCAACGGGGCGCGGGTCTTCGCCCGCTACCTCGTCGAGGCGGGCCTGGTCACCGCGTCGGAGTTCGCGATCGCCACCAGGGGCGGCATCAGGCGGATCCGCATGGAGCCCGGCGGCGACGTCACCGTGGACATGGGCAGGCCCGTCGTCCACGGAGAGAGCGTCGCGAGCGTGGGCGGCCGGGAGTACGTCGGGCTCAACGTCGACTTGGGCAACCCCCACCTGGCCTGTCCGATCGGCGACCCCGTCGTGCAGCTCGACCTCACCCACCAGCCCGGCTTCGACCCCGGCGTCTACCCCACCGGCGTCAACATCGAGCTGTTCAACGCGGTCGGGCCGCGCCGCGCGGTCATGCGCGTCTTCGAGCGCGGCGTGGGCGAGACCCGCTCCTGCGGCACCGGCACGGTCGCCACGGCGGTCGCGGCGGCGAACCTGCTGGGCGAGACCACCGGCGTCTGGACCATCGAGGTGCCCGGCGGCGCCCTCACCGTCACGCTGGACTCCGAGACCAGCTACCTTTCCGGCCCCGCCGTCATCGTGGCCGAGGGCGTCCTGAGGCTTGCAGAATGATGTTCTCCTGAGTGATGCTGGGTCCACTTCCCGAACCGAGAGGGGTCGTGACGGCCGCGCCGTCGGCCGGAGCGCCGCTGTTCGCCGGGTGGCGTGCCGTCCCGCTGCCCGGCGACGCGCCCGGGAGGGCCATCCAGCTCATGCACGTCGTCCGGGAACTGCGCGGCGGCCTGCACGCCGACGCGGTGCTCGCGGCGGGCCTCGGCCCGCTGGAGGCGACGCTCGCGACCGACCACGACGGCACCCCGTTCGGCCGCGCCACGGGCGAGCTGATCGCCAAGTTCTTCACCTGGCCCGAACCGTACCCCGTGCCGGAGCCCGAGGTGATCGCGCGCAGGGCCGCCGCCGAAGACGCCACCGACGACCTGATGGCATCCGTGTTTTCCGTACTCGATCGCCACGAATCGGACGAGCTGATCGAGCTTCTGCGTTTTGGGCACGGTCATTGACCTGGCAGACTGACTCCCCATGGACGTGGACATCTGGGCCTGGGTCGGCGAAACCCAGCAGCAGCTTTCTGAGGCGGGCAACGTGGGCCTCGCCATGGCGCTGGGAGACCTCCCCGCACAGGCCTACGAGGGGCGGTATCCCCAGCTCGACGTGATGGCCCCGGCCATCGCCCAGCAGGCGCAGGCCCTGGAGCTGCCCTGGCTCGAGTTCTACGCCCGCTACTGGCACCTGATCGGCCGCATCGGCGACCGGGCCCAGGGCGCCGTCGCCGTCGACGACGCCGAGCAGCTGCTCTCGTTCGCCCAGCGCGAAGACGTACGCGAGTGCCCGGCCACCCCGGCGGCCGTCGAGGCCCTCTTGTCAACACATGCTGACACTAGAGTCGCTCCGCCATCAAGGCGAGGATCGGGAGGGCGTCCGCCAGCCGGGCGCGCTCCTCGGGCGTGAGCGT
>NZ_JBEXUP010000085.1:0-38573 GCF_040614375.1 Nonomuraea sp. NPDC005983 | reverse complement strand
GCCGCGCGCGGTCGGCGTCGGCGCGGTCCACTCGCCGCACACCGCGATCACCGACTTCCCCGCCGTCGCGCGCAGGCTCGCGCTGGACGTGGCCGAGCAGGGTGGTTCGGTGCGGCTCGGCCACCGGGTCAGGGCGATCAGGCAGACGTCCAGGGGCGTGGAGGTGCTGGCGGCCGGGCGGAGGTTCGCCTTCGACCGGCTGGTGGTGTGCGCGGGGCTCGGCACGGACGCCGTCGCCAGGATGGCCGGCGACCCGGGCGACCTGCGGATCATCCCGTTCAGGGGCGAGTACTACGCGCTGGCCGGGCGGGCGAGGGAGCTGGTGCGCGGGCTGATCTATCCGGTGCCCGACCCGCGGTACCCGTTCCTCGGCGTCCATCTGACCCGGCACATCGACGGCGAGGTGCTGGTCGGGCCGAACGCCGTGCTGGCCCTCGCCTACGAGGGCTACAGCTGGCGAGATATCCGGAACATCCCGCAGATCGCCGCCTGGCCGGGCACCTACCGCATGGCCAGGAAGCACTGGCGCACCGGGATCAAGGAGGTCTACGGCTCGCTGGCCAAGCACGCCTTCCTGCGGGCGGCCCGGCGTTACGTCCCGGAACTGACCGCCGCCGACCTGCGCAGGGCCGAAGGCGGCGTGCGCGCCCAGGCCGTGGCCAGGGACGGCCGCCTGGTCGACGACTTCGCCGTGGACGTCCACGGCGGCATCGTGCTGGTACGCAACGCGCCCTCTCCCGCGGCTACGTCCAGCCTGGCAATTGCCCGGCACATCGCCGGAATTGTCCCAGCATTGGTCCGATGAGGGCATGCTTAGGGGTGATGGAAGCGCGCCTGCTGATCGTCGAGGACGACCCGAACATCCTCGAACTCCTCGCCGCGAGCCTGAGGTTCGCGGGTTTCGACGTGACCACTGCCAAGAGCGGCCTGGACGCCGTCAACGCCGTGCAACGGCACCGGCCCGACCTCGTCGTCCTCGACGTCATGCTGCCCGACGTCGACGGTTTCGAGATCGTCCGGCGGATGCGCAGCGGCGGCATGCACACGCCCGTGGTCTTCCTGACCGCCCGCGACGAGACCGAGGACAAGATCCGCGGCCTGACGATCGGCGGCGACGACTACGTGACCAAGCCGTTCAGCCTCGAAGAGGTGGTCGCCAGGATCCACGCGGTGCTCCGCCGCACCAGCGGAGAGGTGCAGCCGCCGCCGCCGAGGCTGACGTTCGCCGACATCGAGCTGGACGAGGAGAGCCACGAGGTCTGGCGCGGCGGCAGCGCGATCGCCCTGTCGCCGACGGAGTTCAAGCTGCTTCGCTACTTCATGACCAACGCCGGACGGGTCCTGTCGAAGCCGCAGATCCTCGACCACGTGTGGGACTACGACTTCAGGGGCGAGGTCGGCATCGTCGAGTCCTACGTGTCGGTGCTCCGCCGGAAGATCGACAACCGTAGCCCGCGGCTTATCCACACGCTGCGGGGCGTCGGATACGTCCTGCGGCAGCCGCCGGGCCCGTGATGCGCGGCCTGCCGCTCCGGATCAAGCTGATCGCGGTGATGCTGGCCCTGCTCGGTCTCGGGCTGACCTTCATCGGCCTCGTCAGCGTGTCGGTGCTGCACGGCTACCTCCTGGACCGCGTCGACAGCCAGGTCAACCTGCTCTCGGTCCGGATGCACAAGAAGCTCGAGTACGACCAGATGCGGCGGGAGAAGGGCAAGAAGCCGGGCGAGAAGCCGCCGCTCATCGAGTCCGACACGATCGTCATGGTCAAGCAGCCCGACGGCAGGTTCACCTCGGTCCTGGCCGGCCGCGACGTGGACTTCAAGTCGCCGCCGGTGCTGTCACCCACCCCCCGCGACGACACCTACACCGCCAAGGCCGTCAGCGGAGGCGGCGAGTGGCGGGTGCTCCAGACGACCACTCCCCATTACACGTTCGTGGTCGCCGCCGACCTGGAGGAGGTCGACGAGATCACCAGGCGGCTCGGCCTCATCGAACTGCTGGGCGGCGGCGGCATCCTGCTCATCCTGGCCGTGGTGGGCGTCACGATCGTGCGCAGGAGCATGCGCCCGCTGGCCGCGATCGAGCGCACGGCCGGCGCCATCGCGGGCGGCGAGCTGGGCCGCCGGGTGCCCGACGGCGACCCGCGGACCGAGGTGGGCCGCCTGGCCAGGTCCATCAACGGGATGCTGGCCCAGATCGAGACCGCGTTCGCGGCCCGCTCCGCGTCGGAGGCCGCGGCCCGACGCTCCGAGGACCGGATGCGCGAGTTCATCGGCGACGCCTCGCACGAGCTGCGCACCCCGCTGACCTCGATCCGCGGCTTCGCCGAGTACGCCAGGCAGAACCCGTCCGCCGACCCCGCCGAGCTGATGCAGCGCGTGGAGAAGGCCGCCGGGCGGATGAGCCTGCTCGTCGACGACCTGCTGCTGCTCGCCAGGGTCGACCAGGCCAGACCGTTGCAGATGCGCCCCGTCGACATGCTGGCGCTGGGCGCCGACGCCGTCCAGGACGCCAGGATCCTGGCCCCCGACCGGGCGATCAGCCTGGACGTCGTCGGCGGCGCGGCGCTGATCGTCTCGGGCGACGAGGTCCGGCTGCGGCAGGTCGTCTCGAACCTGGTGACCAACGCCCTCGTCCACACCGAGGCGGGCACCCCGGTCACCGTCCGCGTCGGGGTGGCGGACGGCACGGTGTTCCTGGAGGTGGCCGACAAGGGGCCGGGGCTGACGCCCGACCAGGTCGAGCGGGTCTTCGAACGCTTCTACCGGGTGGACTCCGCCAGGTCCCGGCGCCGCTCGGGCGAGGACAGGGGCAGCGGGCTCGGGCTCGCCATCGTCCAGGCGCTGGTGCGGGCCCACGGCGGCACGGTGCGGCTCGACAGCTCGCCGGGCGCCGGGTCCACGTTCCGGGTCGAACTCCCACTCGCCTTGGAGTAGACGTTCAGCATTTCCTCAGCTCTCTGGGTCAGTCTGGGGGAGTGAGTAAACCCGAGCTCCGCGAGCTCCGCGAGGCGCTGATCATGGTGGTGGACGACGAGCCCAGCATCAGGGATCTGCTGTCCGCGAGCCTGCGCTACTCCGGGTTCGAGGTGCTGACGGCGGCCGACGGGTACGAGGCCGTGGAGGTGGCCGAGCGGGTCGGCCCCGACCTGGTCATCCTCGACGTGATGCTGCCGGACCTCGACGGGTTCGAGGTGGCCAAGCGCATCACCGCGCCCGTGCTGTTCCTGACCGCCCGCGACAACACCGAGGACAAGATCGCCGGTCTGGGCGTGGGCGACGACTACGTGACCAAGCCGTTCAGCCTGGAAGAGGTGCAGGCCAGGATCCGCGCGGTGCTCCGCCGCACCCGAGCGGAGGCCGTGCCGACGAGCCGCCTCAAGGTCGCCGACCTGGAACTGGACGAGGACGCGCGCGAGGTGTGGCGCGGCGGCCGGCAGGTACGCCTCTCGCCGACCGAGTTCAAGCTGCTGCACTACTTCATGTCCAACGCCGGACGGGTGCTGTCGAAGGCGCAGATCCTGGACCACGTGTGGAACTACGACTTCGGCGGCGACGCCGGCGTGGTCGAATCGTACGTCTCCTACCTGCGGCGCAAGGTCGACGACGTGGAACCCCGACTCATCCACACCCTGCGCAGCGTCGGTTACGTGCTGAGGGAGCCGCCCGCGGGCTAGCGTGGACGGTATGGATCTGCTGGGCGCGCTGGAGGGGCTGCGCCGCGACCTGGGCCGCGAGCTGTTCCCGCTCGCGATCGGAGAGGCCGCGGCAGACTGTCACGCGCTCGCCGAGCTGACCGGGCAGCTCGACGACTACCTGCTGCCCAGGCTGCGGGCGATCGACGCGCCGCTGCTCGCCGTCGTTGGCGGGTCCACCGGGGCCGGCAAGTCCACCCTGGTCAACTCGCTGGTCGGGGCCGACGTCGCCGAGCCGGGCGTGCTTAGGCCGACCACCCTGGTGCCGACACTCGTGGTGAACCCCGCCGACCACGACTGGTTCATGGGCCAGAACGTGCTGCCGGGCCTGTCACGGGCCACCGGCTCCGCCGTGGGGGCGCTGCGGGTGGTGACGTCCGGCTCGCTCGGCGCGGGGCTCGCGCTGCTCGACGCCCCCGACATCGACTCCGTCGTGACCGCCAACCGCGAACTCGCCGCGCAACTGCTCGCCGCCGCCGACCTGTGGCTGTTCGTCACGACCGCCGCCCGCTACGCCGACGAGGTGCCGTGGAGCTTCCTGCGCTCGGCCCGCGAACGCAGCACCGCGCTGGCGGTCGTCCTCGACCGGGTGCCCGACGAGGCCATCGAACCGGTCTCGCGCGACCTGCGACGCCTGCTGGTCGAGAACGGCCTCGACGGCACCCGGCTGTTCACCGTGCCGGAGGCCGCGCTGCCGTCCGAGCGGGCCCGGCTGCCCGCCCCGCTCGTCTGCCCGATCTCGGAGTGGCTGTCGGCGCTCGCCTCCGACGCGGCCGAGCGGTCCCGCGTCGTCCGGCAGACCCTGTCCGGCGCGCTCGACAGCCTCGCCGCCCGGGTGCCGGCGCTGGCCGACGCGGTCGTCCGGCAGCGCTCCGGGTTCGACGGGCTGCGGTCCGTCGTGTCCGGCGCGTACGCGGGCGCGATGGCGGACTTCGACGCCGGCATGCGCGACGGGTCGCTGCTGCGCGGCGAGGTCATGGCCCGCTGGCAGGACTTCATCGGCACCGGCGACCTGATGCGCTCCCTGGAGAGCCGGGTGGGCTGGTTGCGTGACAGGATCGTCGGCTTCTTCACCGGGCAGCCGCCCGGCGCCGAACTACGCGTCGCGCTCGAAAGCGGCGTGGAGGCGCTGATCAGGGGCGCGGCCGACGCCGCCGCCGAACGCTCGCTCGACGGCTGGTCGGCCGCCCCCGGCGGGCTCGACCTGCTCGGACGGCTCGGCCCCGTCGACGCGGCCAGGCTCGGCCGCGCCTCCCCCGACCTGAGCCAACGGACCGAGGCGGCGGTGCGGGGCTGGCAGGAGTACGTCCTCGACCTGGTCAGGGAGGAAGGGGCCGAGAAGCGGACCACCGCCAGGGTGGCGTCGTTCGGCGTCAACGGGGCCGGGCTGCTGCTGATGCTGGGCGTCTTCGCGTCCACCGGAGGGTTGACCGGGCTCGAGGTGGGCATCGCGGGCGGCACCAGCGTCCTGTCGCAGAAGCTGCTGGAGGCGGTCTTCGGTGATCAGGCCGTCCGCTCGCTGACCGTCCGGGCCCGCGACGACCTGCGCGAACGGGTGCGGTCGCTGCTGGAGGAGGAGGCGGCGCGGTACACCGTCCTGCTGGACACCGTCGAACCGCCCGACGGCACGGCCGAGGCTCTCCGCCAGGCCGCCACCGCGATCCGCGACCGCCACACCACGGCACCCCCGGCGATGGATGCGCCTGAGAGCGGCGAGGTGCCGCGTCCGGAGGAGTCATGAAGCTGCTGCGCCGCAAGGAGGGGCCGTCCCTGGACACCCGGCTGGCCGCCCTGCTGGAAGCGGCCGAACTCGGCACCGGGCGGCTTCCCGAGGCCGCCGTGTCGGCCGCGCGGGCGGTGGCGGAGCGGGCGGGCGCGCGGCGTGACCTGTCGGTCGAGCACACCGCGGTGGCGCTCGCGGGGGCCACGGGGAGCGGGAAGTCGTCCCTCTTCAACGTCCTGGCCGGGACTGATCTCGCCGCGGTCGGCGTCACCAGGCCCACCACCGCGACCGCCCAGGCCGCGCTCTGGGACGGCGCGGGCGCGGGGCCCCTCCTCGACTGGCTGTCGGTCCCCCGCAGACACGCTGTCGGCGAGCGCGGCGAGTCGGGGCAGACGGGTCGGCCGAGTGGTGGGCTGAGTGGTGGGCTGAGTGGTGGGCCGGATGTGCAGGGGGAGCAGCCGGGCGACCTGTCCGGCCTGATCCTCCTGGACCTTCCCGACCACGACTCCATCGAGCTGGCCCACCGGCTGGAGGTGAACCGTCTGGTCGAGCTGGTGGACCTGCTGGTGTGGGTGCTGGATCCGCAGAAGTACGCCGACGCCGCCGTCCACGACCGTTACCTGCGCCCGCTGTCCAGGCATCGGGACGTCACCGTCGTGGTGCTCAACCAGATCGACCGGCTGCCCCGCGACGCCGTGAACCGCTGCCTGGCCGACCTGCGCCGCCTCCTCGACGAGGACGGCCTGGCGGGCGTGCCGGTCCTGGGCGCCTCGGCGCGTACGGGCGCCGGCCTGCCGGAGCTGCGCGCCCTGTTGGCGGAGCGGGTCACGCGCCACAGGTCGTGGGCGTCCCGGCTGGCGGCGGACGTCGCCACCGCAGCCGACGTCCTCGCCGCCGCCTGCTCGCCCACCGCCCCTTCACCCGGCATCGGCACCCCGGGCACAGGCGCGCTGGGCATCGGCGTCTCGGGCAGTGGCGGGTCCGGTACCGACAGGCCCGGCACCGGCGCTCCGGGCACCGGGAAGCCCGTGTCGGGCCTGCGGGCGGGGCGGCTCACGACGGCGCTCTCGGAAGCCGCGGGAGTGCCCCTCGTGGTCGAGGCCGTGGAGAAGGGGCACCGGCACCGGGCCGTGGTCGCGACCGGATGGCCCGTTACCAGGTGGCTGCGCCGGTTCCGTCCTGACCCGCTGCGCAGGCTCCACCTCGGCACCGTGAAGCAGACAGGAGCGCACCCTGAGCGCGCATCCTGGCGCGTCACTCCCGGAGAGGTCACCGGCGCGCGGTCCGGGGAGGTCGCCGGGCGCGGCTCCGGGCGTTCGGGTACGGGGGAGGTGGTCGGGCGCACGTCCGTGCCTGTCGCTTCCGCCGTCCAGAAGGCGCAGGTCGGCACCGCCATCCGGGACGTCGGCGAGCGGGCCGCGCAGGAGCTCCCCGCGCCCTGGGCGGCCTCGGTGAGACAGGCGGCCCGCTCACGCACGGATGAGCTGGCCGACGCGCTGGACCGGGCGGTGGCCACCACGTCCCTGGGCGCGACCAGGCGGCCCCGGTGGTGGCGGGTGGTGGGGGCGCTGCAGTGGCTGGTGTTCGCGGCCATGATGGCGGGAGCCCTCTGGCTGGGGGCCCTGTTCGGGATGGAGTACCTGCGGCTGCCCGAACCGCCGACGCCGACCGCGGGCGAACTCCCGTGGCCCACCACGCTGCTGCTCGGCGGGGCCGTCGCGGGGATGCTGGTCGCTCTGCTGGCACGGTTGGCCGCCTGGGCGGGCGGCCGGCGCAGGGCCCGGCAGGCGTCCAGGGCGCTGCGGGCGAGCATCGCCCAGGTGGGCGACGAGTACGTTCTCGGGCCCGTCGAGACGGAACTGGACAGGTACGCCCGCTTCACCGAAGCCCTCGCCCAGGCCCGCGCCTGACCGACCCCGCCGACCCGAATCTCAGTCGTGGACGAGGGAGCCCGCGACCGTGCGAAGGGTGTCCAGGAGGGGGCGCAGCAGCGGATGCACGTCGGCGCCCCGGCGGACGGCGGCGAAGACGCGGCGTTCCGGGCCGGGCGTGCGGCGGACCGCCACGCCCGGCAGCACCATGTCACGCAGCGCCAGCCTCGGCACCAGCGCCACCCCGGCACCCGCACCCACCAGCGCCACCACCGCGCGGAAGTCGTCGGACGAGTGCGCGAACCTCGGCGTGAACCCCGCCTGCTCGCAGGCGAACGTGATCACGTCGTGCACGGGGTTGCCGGGGTAGGGGCCGATCCACGGCTCGTCCCCCAGCGCCGCCAGCGGTACGTCCCCGAGCGCCGTCGCTCGCGCGTCGTCGTCCGGCCGGGGATGGTCGTGCGGGTGGTCGGCCAGGACCAGGGGGTGGTCCTGAGGGAGGACGAGGTCGAACGGCTCGGCGTACAGGGGGAGGCGCGACAGGCGGCGGTCGGCAGCGTCGGGTGCGCCACGGTACTCGACGGCGATCGTCAGGTCGGCCTCGCCGTCCAGGAGCAGCGCCAGGCCGTGGTCGCCTTCGGCGTCGCGGACGCGGACCTCGAGGCCCGGCGCCTTGACGCGTAGGTCGGCGATCGCGGGTGAGAGCACGGCGCTGATCGCGGTGGCGAAGCAGGCCACGGTCACCTCGCCCGCCGCCCCTGTCGCGTACGCGGCCACCTCGGCCTCGGCGCGTTCGAGCTGGGCCAGCACCTCGTTGGCGTGCCCGAGCATGATCCGGCCGACGGCGGTGAGGCGGACGCCCCGCCCGTCGCGGGTGAACAGCCGGTGGCCCACCTCGTGTTCGAGCGCGACGAGCTGCTGCGACACCGCCGACGGGGTCAGGTGCAGCGCGGCTGCCGCGCCGGTGACCGTGCCATGGTCGGCCACCGCGCGCAGCGTACGCAGCCGCCGCGTGTCTATCACGCAGCGAGAATACTCAGCCGCTCCCGCTGCCCGCGCCGGCGCTCCCCTCCGCTCCCGCCGCCGCAAGCGAGCCTCCACAGCGGATGGGGGCTCGCGCAGGGGGACGCTCTTCGGGCGGGAGCCCGTCCCCGCTGCGATCCGGGGTCGGCACGGATCGCAGCGGGCAGGCGAGTCGGTTAGGCGGCGCGGGCGCGCCCGTCAGGAGGCGGCGGTCAGCCGCGGGCCTGGACGAACGCCGCCACCACACGGTCGACGTCCTCGGTCGAGTGGGCGGCCGAGAGCTGGACGCGGATCCGGGCCTGGCCGTGCGGCACCACCGGGTAGGAGAAGCCGATCACGTAGATGCCGAGGTCGAGCAGGCGGTCGGCCATGGCGGAGGCCTCGGCGGCGTCGCCGATCATCACGGGGACGATCGGGTGGTCGCCCGGCAGGATGTCGAACCCGGCCTCGGCCATCGCGCCGCGGAAACGGGCGGTGTTGGCGCGCAGCCGCTCGCGCGCCTCGCTGGACGTCTCCAGCAGGTCGAGGATCCGCAGCGAGGCCGAGGCGATGACGGGGGCGAGGGAGTTGGAGAACAGGTACGGGCGGGAGCGCTGGCGCAGCAGCTCGCAGATCTCCTTGCGGGCCGCGACGTAGCCGCCGCTGGCGCCGCCGAGCGCCTTGCCGAGCGTGCCGGTGATGATGTCGATCCGGTCGGTGACGCCGTGCAGTTCGGGGGTGCCGCGCCCGGTCGGGCCGACGAAGCCGACCGCGTGGGAGTCGTCGACCATGACCATGGCGTCGTACCGGTCGGCCAGGTCGCAGATCTCCCGCAACGGGGCGAGATATCCGTCCATGGAGAAGACGCCGTCGGTGACGATCAGCTTCCTGCGCGCGTCGGACGCCTCCTTCAGCCTGGCCTCCAGCTCGGCCATGTCGCGGTTGGCGTACCGCAGGCGCTTGGCCTTCGACAGCCGGATGCCGTCGATGATGCTCGCGTGGTTGAGCGCGTCGGAGATCACCGCGTCCTGCGCCTCGAGCAGCGTCTCGAAGACGCCGCCGTTGGCGTCGAAACACGAGCTGTACAGGACGGTGTCCTCCATGCCGAGGAACTCCGACAGCCGGGTTTCGAGCTCTTTGTGCACCTCCTGGGTGCCGCAGATGAACCGGACCGAGGCCATGCCGAAGCCCCACCGGTCGAGCGCCTGCTTGGCGGCGTCGATCACCTCGGGGTTGTCGGCCAGGCCGAGGTAGTTGTTGGCGCAGAAGTTCAGCACCTCGCGCCCGGCCACGCTCACCTCCGCGTTCTGCGGTGTGGTGATCACCCGTTCTGGCTTGAGCAGCCCCGCCTCGGCGATGCCGTCGAGGGTCGCCCGCAGCTGCTCGCGGGTATTGGTGAACATCACGCGCTCCAATCCATGATGACCTTGCCGGTGCGGCCACTGGCGGCCGTGTCGAAGGCGGCGTCGAAGTCGCGGTACGAGAACCTGTCGGTGATCACCGGAGCGAGGTCGAGCCCCTTCTCCAGCAGGACCGACATGTTGTACCAGGTCTCGAACATCTCCCGGCCGTAGATGCCCTTGATGGTGAGCATGGACGTCACGATCGTGGCCCAGTCGACGGCGAACTCCTCGGCGGGCAGCCCGAGCATCGCGATCTTCCCGCCGTGCGTCATGTTCGCGATCATGTCCCGCATGGCCCGCGGGTTCCCCGACATCTCCAGCCCGACGTCGAACCCCTCGCGCATGCCCAGGCGGCGCATGCCGTCGGCGATCGAGGTCTGCGCGACGTTGAGCGCGAGCGTGGCGCCCAGCTTCCCGGCCAGGTCCAGCCGCTCGGGGCTGACATCGGTGATCACCACGTTGCGGGCGCCCACGTGCGCGGCCACCGCCGCGGCCATCAGGCCGATCGGGCCGGCGCCGGTGATCAGCACGTCCTCGCCGACGAGGGGGAACGACAGCGCGGTGTGGACGGCGTTGCCGAACGGGTCGAAGATGGCGGCCACGTCGGGGTCGACGGGCGTCCTGTGCACCCAGACGTTGGAGGCGGGCAGCGTGACGTACTCGGCGAACGCGCCGTCCCTGTTCACGCCGAGCCCGACGGTGTTGCGGCACAGGTGGCGGCGGCCCGCCATGCAGTTGCGGCACTTGCCGCACACGATGTGCCCCTCACCGCTGACCAGGTCGCCGACGGAGATGTCCTCGACCCCCGGGGCGACCTCGACGACCTCGCCGCTGAACTCGTGTCCCACGATCAACGGAAGCTTCAGGGTCTGCCGCGCCCAGTCGTCATATTTCCGGATATGCAGGTCCGTGCCGCAGATCCCGGTGCGGAGTACCTTGATCAGCACCTCACCGGGGCCGACCTCGGGCTCGGGCACGTCCATGAGCCACAGCCCGGCCTCGGGCCTCTCCTTGACCAGCGCTTTCATCGGCCAACCCCCTCGTCTGAACCTAACGCACTGTGCCCGTTGTGCTCGGGAGGTGTCCATCGAGGGTTTCTTAACTCCCCCCAAAGCGCTCCTTCACACGGGGTGAATGTGCTGCTGTACGGCGTGGCCGCCCCACCCGCCGCCCGCCGCACTTCGGCCGGAGACCCGTTAGGGGGCACTTACGCTGGGTGGGCAGGCGAAAACGGATGTCGAGGCGGGAAATCTAATTTCGTAACCTTCTTCACTAAAAGTAGGATGACCTGGTGCTACAGCAGAGCGGTGACGCCTCACTCCTACGCAGGCTGAACTCGGCCGCCATCCTGCGCCTGCTTCGCGACGCCGAGGTGCTCACGCTGAGCGAGCTGGCCAGGGGCGCCAGGGTGTCCAGGCCGACGGTCGAGGCGATCGTCGAGGAACTGGTGAGCGAGGGCTGGGCCGAGGAGTGCCCCGACGAGCCGGGCGACAGGCCGCGCGGCAGGCCGGCGCGCCGCTTCAGGTTCCGCGCCTCGGCGGGGCACGTGGTGGGCGTCTCCATCGGTCACACGTCGGTGCAGGCCATGGTGGCCGATCTGAACGGCGCGATCGTGGCCGTCCAGGCCATACCGATCTCGCCGGACGTGTGCGCCGCCGACCGGTTGGCGGCCGTGGGGGATCTCGTCACCGCCGTCACCGCCCAGGCCGGGCTGGCCGTACACGAGGTCGCCGCGGTGGGCGTGGGCACCACCGGCGTGGTCGACGGTGACGGCCGGGTGGTCAAGAGCGTGGTGCTGAGCGACTGGACGGGCGTGCCGCTGCAGGCCGAGCTGGCGGCCCGCCTGCCGGTGCCCGTGGTGGTGGTGGAGAACGACATGCGCCTGGCCGTGATCGCCGAGCACTGGCGCGGCGTCGCGCAGGGCTACGACGACGTGGTCTACCTCTACACCGGCACCCGGCTCGGGCTCGGCCTGCTGATCGGCGGCGTGCCGTACCGGGGAGCCCATGCCGCCTCGGGCGAGATCGGCAAGATGCCGACCGGCACCTGGGCGGCCTTCAAGGAGGTCACCGACTACGCGATGAGCGTCGAGCCGGGCGAGCTGCGCTCACCCATGGAATCCGCCCGCTTCGCGATCGAGCGCGCCCGCCAGGGCGATGCCGAGGCCTCGGACGCCGTCAGAGCGTTCGGGGTGGGCCTGGGCGAGAGCCTGATCACCATCGTGAACCCGCTGGACCCGGAGCTGGTGGTGATCGGCGGCAGCCTCTCGCCCGCCGGTGACCTGCTGGTCGGACCGGTGAAGGAGGTCTTCGACGAGATCTGCCTGTACCCGCCGTTGGTGGTGGCCTCCGAGCTGGGCAGCGAGTCGATCACTCTGGGTGCTGTGCGGCTCGCGCTCAATCACATAGACAAGGCGCTCTTTTCGTAGCTTGTCTGGATAAATCGGTCACGAAACCGTCACGAGACGGCCTCGTGCGTGCATCTTCTGACTGTATCTGAGCGATTAACCCTAGTTTCTTGCATAAATACGCCTTAGCCTCCAGTCACTCGTTCAGCCCGACAGATGGGGACGACATGACAGGCAAGATGCGGGCGCTGGCATGCGCCGGTGCGCTCGTGGCAGGACTCGCGGGATGCTCCTCCTCGGGCGAAAGTTCGGACGGCACGGTCACGATCACCTGGGGCCACTGGGGGACGGCCGACATGTGGGGGCCCACCGCGACCAAGCTGGCGCAGGCCTTCGAGAAGAGCCACCCGAAGATCAAGGTCAAGATCGAGTTCACGCCGAACAAGGAGTACTGGACCAAGCTGCAGACCGCCGCGGCCAGCGGCAGCGCCCCCGACGTGTTCTGGATGAACGGCCCGCGCATCGGCGTGTACGCCTCCCAGGGCGCGCTGATGCCGCTGTCGGACCAGATCGCCAAGGACAAGCTCGACATGAGCAAGTACCCCAAGGCGCTGGTCGACCTCTACCAGCTCGACGGGAAGCAGTACGGCATCCCGAAGGACTACGACACCATCGGGCTGTTCTACAACAAGGACCTGTTCGACAAGGCCAAGGTGAAGTACCCCACGGCCGACTGGACCTGGGACGACGTGCGCAAGGCGGCCGACAAGCTGACCGACGCGAGCAGCGGCGTGTGGAGCATCGGCGCTCCCGCCTGGAACCAGACCCATTACTACGACACGATGGTCCAGGCCGGCGGCTACATCATCTCCGACGACAAGAAGAAGTCGGGCTTCGACGACCCTGCCTCCCTCCAGGGCCTGCAGTTCTGGAAGGACTTCCTGGACAAGAAGCAGTCGCCGACCCAGCAGCAGATGACCGACACCGACCCGAGCGTGCTGTTCCAGAACGGCAAGCTGGCCATGTTCTACGACGGCTCCTACGACGCCGTCATGTACCAGAACTCCAAGGGCCTCAACTGGGACGTCGCGCCCATGCCGAAGGGCCCCAAGAGCAACGCCAGCATCATCCACGGCCTGGCCAACGTCATCTACGCCAAGACCAAGCACCCGCAGGAAGCCTGGGAGTTCGAGAAGTTCCTCTCCTCGGAGGAGGGCAACAGGATCCAGGCCGAATCGGGTGCGGTGATCCCCGCCTACGAGGGGCTCGCCGACGCCTGGGCCAAGTCGATGCCGGGGAAGAACCTGCAGATCTTCCTCGACGCCGCCACGACGGCCGTGCCGTACCCGATCTCCAAGAACACCGCCGTCTGGGCGCGCAAGGAGGTCGACGCGATCACCAAGGCGTACACCGACGGCAACCAGGTGGAGCCGATCGCCAAGGAGTTCGCTGCGACCATGAACGCCGACCTGTCCGCCGAGAAGTAAGGTGAGGACGGCCGAAAGGACGGTCGCCGCCGCCCCGGCGGCGGCCGCCCGCCCGATATCCAGGCGCAGGCTGCGCGACCGCGAATGGGTCTGGGGCTACCTGCTGATCGCGCCCATGGTCCTCGGCCTCGGGATCTTCTACCTGTGGCCGATGGTCCAGTCGGTCTACTACAGCTTCACCGAGTGGACGCTGTTCGGCGACTCCAGCTGGGTGGGGATCGCCAACTACACCAAGCTGCTGCACGACGCGGCGATCGGCAAGGCGCTGATCAACACGTTCGTGTACTCGGCACTGATCCTGCTCGGCATCCCTGTCTCGGTCCTGGTGGCCGCGCTGCTCAACGCGCGCGGGCTGCGACTGGTCGGTCTCTACCGGACGCTGTACTTCCTGCCCGTGGTGACCATGCCCGCGGCCGTCGCGATGGTCTGGGCCTGGCTCTACAACGGTGACTACGGTCTGTTCAACTACCTGCTCGGCCTGGTGGGCATCAAGGGGACCTCGTGGGTGGCCAACCCCGACACCGCCCTGTACGCCGTGGTGCTCATCGCGATCTGGTCGGCCATCGGCTACAACGCGGTCATCTTCATGGCCGGGCTGCAGGCCATCCCGCAGCACCTGTACGAGGCGGCCTCCATCGACGGGGCAGGCAGGATCCGGCAGTTCTTCAAGATCACGCTTCCGCTGCTGTCGCCGAGCGTGTTCTTCGTCTCGGTGCTCACCGTGATCGGCGGGCTGCAGGCCTTCGACATGTTCTTCCTGCTGTTCAGGAAGGGCAACCCGGCGCGTGAGGACAGCCAGACCGTGGTGTCGCTGTTCTTCACCTACGCCTTCGAGGAAGGCGCCAAGGGGTACGCGGCCGCGCTGGCCGTCGTCTTGCTGATCATCACGCTCGTGCTGACCGTGATCCAGTTCCGGCTGCAGAAGAGGTGGGTGCACTATGCGAGCTAACCGCCTGTGGCCCGTCCACGTGGTCCTCGCGGTGGGTGCGGCGGCCATGGTGCTGCCGTTCTTCTGGGAGCTCCTGACTTCGCTGAAGACCTTCACCGAGGCGACCAGGCTGCCACCGGTGTGGATCCCGTCCTTCCAGTGGTCCAACTACGCCAAGATCTTCGAGCAGACGCCGTTCCTGCACCAGTTCTGGAACACCGTGGCCATGACAGTCATCAGGACCTGCGGGCAGTTGCTGTTCTGCTCGATGGCCGCCTACGCGTTCGCCAGGCTGAAGTTTCCAGGCCGTGACGCCATCTTCGTGGCGCTGCTTTCGGTGCTGATGGTGCCCGGACAGCTGTTCCTGATCCCGCAGTACCAGATCATGCAAGGGCTCGGCTGGCTGAACACGCTGCCAGGGCTGGTCGGGCCCGGGGTGTTCAGCGCGTTCGGCACCTTCATGCTGCGGCAGTTCTTCCTCGGCCTGCCCGGCGAGGTGGAGGAGGCGGCCAGGATCGACGGCGCCCATCCGGTCCGCATCTACTGGAGCGTGATGCTGCCGCTGGCCAAGCCGGGGTTGATGGCCCTGGGAGTGCTGACCGTGATGTGGTCGTGGAACGATCTTATGTGGCCGCTCATCGTCAACACCGACCCGGAGCAGATGACGCTCTCGGCTGGGCTCTCCTCCCTTCAGCAGGAGCACCTCAACGAGTTCCACGTCCTCATGGCAGGCTCACTCGTGGCCAGCCTGCCGATGATCATTTTGTTTATCGTGATGCAGAAGCAGATCATCCAGGGCATCGCGTTCACCGGCTCGAAGTGAAAGGACTGCAGTGGAAGACCTGCGCATCGGCGTCATCGGCCTCGGCCTCCGGACGAGTCTCGCCCTGGCCGCGCACCGGCCCGGACGAGGGTCGGCCGTCGTGGCCCTGTGCGACTCCGACCCGGCAGCGCTCAAGAGCCAGGCCAAGAGGTTCGAGGCGGAGTTCCTGACCGAGGACTACCGCGAACTGCTCACCCGCGACGACCTCGACGCGGTCATCGTGATGACGCCCGACGACACGCACGAGCGCATCGCGATCGACTGCCTGGAGGCCGGCAAGGCCGTCTACCTGGAGAAGCCGCTCGCGATCACGGTGGAGGCCTGCGACGCCGTGCTGGAGGCCGCGCGACGGACCGGGACCCGCCTGTACGTGGGGCACAACATGCGCCACATGGGCGTGGTCAGGCTGATGCGCGACATCATCCAGAAGGGCGTCATCGGCGAGCCGAAGACGGTCTGGGTGCGCCACTTCGTCTCGTACGGCGGCGACTACTACTTCAAGGACTGGCACGCCGACCGTACCCGCACCACCGGCCTGCTCCTGCAGAAGGCCGCACACGACCTGGACGTGATCCACTGGCTCGCCGGAGGCTACACCACCAGGGTGAACGCCCTCGGCGACCTGATGCTCTACGGCGACCTGCCGCGCCGCGAGCCGGGCACCCCCAGGCCGGAGGGCTGGCTGCGGGAGTTCGACTGGCCGCCCACCCGCCGCACGGACTTCCACCACGTCATGGACGTCGAGGACGTCTCGGTGATGAACATGCGTCTCGACAACGGCGTCATCGCCGCCTACCAGCAGTGCCACTTCACCCCCGACTACGTGCGCAACTACACGGTGATCGGGACGGAGGGCCGCCTGGAGAACTTCGGCGACGGCCCCGGCGACACGGTCAAGGTCTGGAACACCGGGCCCTCCGGCTACCGAGGCGAGGGCGACATCACCTACCGGGTGCCCGAGGCGATGGGCTCGCACGGCGGGGCCGACCCGGCCATCATGGACGAGTTCTGCAGGTTCGTCCGGGAGGGCGGGGCCACCGACACGTCCCCTGTGGCTGCGCGGATGAGCGTCGCCGCCGGATACATGGCCACGTTGTCGCTGCGTGACGGCGGCACGCCGTACGACATCCCGCCGATCGATCCGGAGCTGGCGGCGTACTTCGACCGCGGCCAGCGGTGAACATCCGCACGGGCCTTCGGAACTCGAAGGCCCGTGCGGACAGCACCTGTATGTGGATATGTCGATGCGTGCCCGGATACGGGACGGGGATACGGCGGCCTTCGAAGAGCTCTTCGGCGACTACGCGAAGGCCGTCTACAACCATGCCTTCCGCCTGACGGGCAACTGGTCCGCGGCCGAAGATGTGATGGCGCTGACCTTCCTGGAAGCCTGGCGGTTACGCGGACGGGTCGACGCGGTGGGCGGATCGCTGCGGCCGTGGCTGCTGGGCATCGCCACCAACGTCGCCCGCAACGCCCGGCGCGCGAGCACTTCCTGACGAAGGAGGAGGCTCCGCTCGCGGTCTTCCCGTCGCCGGAGGGGCAGGAAGAGGGCTTCACCATCGACCCGAGCGTCATCAAGGACGGCCAGACCGGGGTGCTGGAGTTCAGCGTCGGCGAGGTGAAGAACGCCGGTGTCGTCGCGGGGGTCTGGGCGAGGGGCGCCACAGGGCCGGTGGCCGACTGCACGCTGGTCGACACGACGGACGCACCGCTGTCCCACTGAGGCGCCACTCGGCCCGCCGGCCGGCTGACAGGCAGGCATCAGGCCCGATACAGCACGGAAACCCGGCCGTGTAGAGGCAGGTGCGGCGGGCGGCTCGGCCACCCCGACGAATGGGGGCGCCCGCCGCACACTCGCGCGGCGGGCGGGCCACTGCCTGGCTCCGATCGTCGGAGGGTTGGAGCTCCAGTGCTGGAAGCACCGTTCTAACTATGAAACACTGTTGCAGGATTGCAACATGGTCGGTCGTGGAAGGCATCAACACAACGAGATCAACGGGGCCTTCAAGAGAGTTCGCAAGATCCCGAGCTTGTCGGTGGTCGAAAGCCACAACGGGCATCGCTGGGGCTGGATCCAGTGCGTTTGCGGGTCTACGCCCTTCAAGGTGTGGTCGACACCGCGCAACCAGGAAACCATGCGAAAAGCATTCTCGAATGGGTCAGTGAGCATGTCGGCTGCGGCGTAAGTGGGGAGGACTCATGACCACCTGGAACTTCCGCGTCATGCTGAATCGGGCGCCCAGTGACGAGGAGATGGACAACCTCTACGACGCCGGTCTGGACGACTGCGCCGTGGCTGGCGGCCCGGACGGCAGCGTCTACCTCACGTGCGACCGCGCCTCGGAGAGCTTCTTGGAGGCGATTGCGTCAGTCCTCGTCCAGATCAGGACCGTCGATGGTTTGTGGGCCGTAGGTGTCGGCCAAGGTGACGCGGTGACGTTGGGCGACGCGGCTCGGCGGCACGGGGGGCGTACGCAGGCCAGCCTGCGGCAGCTGGCGAGCGGGCAGCGGGGGCCCGGGGGGTTTCCACCTCCGCTCATCGAGGCCGACAATATCAGCGTCTACTCCTGGGGGGAGGTCGCCGAGTGGCTCCGCACCGAGATGGGCGACGATATCCCGCAGGTCAACCGCGACATCGCGCTGGCCGACGCGGCGGTCAAGCTCGCCTGCCGTGCCAGGGCCGTCCATCAGGAGACCCAGGTGCGCAGGCTGCTCGAAGTCGCCTGACCGCCGCGGAGGTGTCTTCTAGCGTTCCTGGTGCTCCCTGTCGAGGTCGGGGAAGGGCGTCGGCTCGTCGACGGCCTGGGTGAGCTGGCGCGGCCCGCGGGGGCTCTCCGCCTCCTGGGCGTCGGCCACCGCCTCGGCGGCCGCCTCCGAAGCCTTCATGACCTCCTCGTCCTGCTCCGCGGAGGTGGGAAGCTCGTCGCGGGTCGCCGCCGACCTGGGCAGCGCCTCCGTGAACGCCTTCGACACGCCCTGCAGCGCCGAGGTGACCTCGCTGGGGATCACCCAGAACGTGTTCCCCTCGCCCTGCGCGAGCTGCGGCAGCACCTGCAGGTACTGGTAGGCGAGCAGCTTCGGGTCAGGGTCGTTGCGGTGCACGGCTTGGAACACCTGGTCGATGGCGCGCGACTGGCCCTCGGCCTCCAGGATGGCGGCGGTTCGCTGGCCCTCGGCCCGCAGGATGCGGCTCTGCTTGTCGCCCTCGGCGGTGAGGATCTGCGACTGTCTCTGACCTTCGGCGTTGAGGATCGCCGCGCGTTTGTCACGCTCGGCCCGCATCTGCTTCTCCATCGCGTCCTTGATGGTTTTTGGGGGGTCGATGGCCTTCACCTCGACGCGGTTGACGCGGATGCCCCACTTGCCGGTGGCCTCGTCGAGCACGCCCCGCAGTTGGCTGTTGATGGTGTCGCGGGAGGTGAGCGTCTTCTCCAGGTCCATCGAGCCGATCACGTTACGCATCGTGGTGACGGTCAGCTGCTCGATCGCCTGGATGTAGTTGGCGATCTCGTAGGAGGCCGCCCGCGGGTCCGTGACCTGGAAGTAGAGCACGTTGTCGATCTCGACGACCAGGTTGTCCTCGGTGATGACGGGCTGCGGGCGGAAGGTCACGACCTGTTCGCGCAGGTCGATCATCGGGTAGACGCGGTCGATGTACGGGATGACGAAGTTGAGCCCCGGTTTGAGGGTGCGGTGGTAGCGGCCGAGTCGCTCCACGTTGCGCGCCCTGGCCTGCGGCACGATCCGCACGGCCTTCAACAGGGTGAGCGCCGCGAAGAAGATGACGAGCAGACCGACTATCAACAGTGGATCCATGGTCACTCCCGTGGATAGACGAGGGCCGTGGCGCCCTCGATCTCTATGACATCGACGGTGGCCCCCGTGGGGATCACCAGTGTCTCGTCGTAGGCGCGCGCTGACCACTCCTCGCCCCCGATGCGGACCCGGCCTTCGCGCCCCGTCACCTCGGAGATCACGTAGGCGGGCTTGCCGACGAGCGCTTCCACGCCGAAACGCTGGAGTTGCGGCTGGCGGATGTGGCGGATCGCGATCGGCTTGACCACGATCAGCCCCGCCGCGGACGACAGGGCGAAGACGAGAAGTTGCAGGGGAGCCGGTAGCCCGATGGCCGCGGTGGCGGCGGTCAGGAGAGCGGCCACTCCGAGCAGCCCCAGTGCCGCGGTGACGGTGAAGATCTCCGCCAGGCCGAGAACGACTGCGAGGATTACCCAGATGATCCATTCATCCATGCTCTGGCCCTCCTGACTCGTCAACGGGCCGGTATCCGCGAGTGGTTCCCCCTCTACGGTAATCCCTGGTTTACGGTTCTAGTCCAGCCTGTACGGGGTTGTGAAGGGCGCTGCCGAGCCGCCATTCGTCCCAGGGGAGCTGCCAGAAACCCCAGCCGTTGTTCCACTCGAGCGCCCGCGTGGTGCCCGTGATCGTCACGGGGTCGCCGCGCAGCGAGGTCGTGTAGAACCAGGCCGCCTGGTCGGGCCTGGCGTTGATGCAGCCGTGGCTGACGTTGGCCCGGCCCTGCGCCCAGACGTTGTCGCGGGCGTGGACGTACTCGCCGCTGTTGGAGATGCGGACGGCGTGGTCGATCAGCAGGTCGTAGAAGCCGGGCTCGCCCTTGACCCGGCCCGGCGAGATCATGCGGACCGGGTTGCCCTTGTCCATGGTCAGGTGGACGCCGCTGGTGGTGGTGTACTCGCGGGTGGTGGCCATGCCCGCGCTGATCGCCATCCGCTGGCGCACCCGCTGGTCGCGGCTGACCACCATCTGGTGGGTGCGGGTGTCGATGGTGCTGATCTGCTCGCGGCCCACGGTGAAGGCGAACGAGCGGTTGACGGTGCCGTACACGCCGCTCGCCGCGCGTACGCCCGCGAGGTGGGCGGTGACGGTGACGGCCTGCCGGGCGGGCCAGTAGCTGCGGGTGCGGTAGACGGCCTGGGTGTCGCTGGTCCACCGCCAGGCCCCCTCGACGGGGGAGGCCGCCCGCACCTCCAGCGCCCGTTCGACGGCGGCCTTGTCGAGGATCGGGGTGTCGAAGTCGAGGATGATCGGCATGCCGACCCCGACCGTCTCGCCGGGCAGCGGGGTGGTCGAGAGCAGGCCGAACGTGCGCTTGGCCGCCCGCGTGCGGAAGCGGCCCACGGCCATCGTCGTGGGGCCGTCGCCGCTCGCGGCGGTGGCGGTGACCGAGTACTCGGCCCCGGGCGTGAGAGTCCAGCTGGAGCGCCACGTGGTGCGGGCCTTGTCGAGGACTCCCGGCACCTGCGCACCCGCCGCGTAGACCTGCACGGTGCGCAGCGTGCCGCCCTTGGCCCTGACCACCAGGGCCTGGTCGGGGCGGGCCCGTTCGGTGTCGAAGGCGGGCGAGACGCGGATGACAGGCGGGGGCGCGTCGCCGTTCACCGCGCTGCAGCCCGCAGAGACCTGACCGGTGAGGACGACGAGACAGATCACTGCGGCGCGCCGCATCGCACTCCTGCTTTCCGGGGGGACGTCTGGAGGAGGGGACATCCCAGATTAGCGGGCAGTGACGGTCAAAGCACGCCGAGTAATCTATCGGATGGTTCCGGAAACCTCCCCGAGGGTCACCTCGCCCGCCCTGGCCCGGATCGTCACGGTGTCGCCGTCTTCGAGGAACGTCCTGGTCTCGCCGTTGGCCAGCTTGACCGGGTCCTCGCCGTTCCAGGTCAGCTCGATGAGCGAGCCCCGCTCCTCGCGCAGCGGCCCGGAGATCGTGCCGCTGGCGAACAGGTCGCCGGTACGCAGGGAGGCGCCGTTCACGGTCAGGTGGGCGAGCATCTGGTCCGGCGTCCAGTACATGGACGAGTACGGCGGGCGCGAGACGACCTCCCCGTTCAGCGCGACCTCGACCGCGATGTCCAGCCCCCAGTCGCCCTGCCTGCGCAGGTAGTCGAGCGGCTCGGGATCCTGCGCCCGCCCGGGAAGCCGGGGCAGCGCCTCCAGCGGTGTCACCCACGGCGAGACGGACGTGGCGAACGACTTGCCCAGGAACGGGCCGAGCGGCACGTACTCCCACGCCTGGATGTCGCGCGCGCTCCAGTCGTTGACCAGCGTCACCCCGAAGACGTGCTCCTCGAAGGGGCCGGCGGGAGAGCCGAGCTCGGACGGCACGCCGATGACGAACCCCAGCTCCGCCTCGATGTCGAGCTTGCGGCACGGCCCGAACACGCCCGCGCCGAGCTGCCCGCTCGGCCGCCTGACCGGGGTGCCCGACACCACCACCGTGCCCGACCTGCCGTGGTAGCCGACCGGCAGGTGCCGCCAGTTGGGCAGCAGCGGCTCGGCGTCGGGCCGGAAGATCCGGCCGATGTTGCTCGCGTGGTCGAGCGAGCAGTAGAAGTCGACGTAGTCGCCCACCTCGAACGGCAGGTGCAGGCGTACCTGCTCCAACGGCACCAGGTGCGACTCGGTGATCGCGCGGTCGTCGGCGAGCTTGTTCTGGATCAGCGCTCTGGTGTCGTGCCAGGCCTGGCGGCCCCTGGCCATGAACGGGTTGAGCGACGGGGCCGCGAACACCTCGTCGTGCAGCGCGGCGGCCAGGTCGAGCACCCGGTCGCCGTAACGCACGCCCACTCTCGGCGCCTCGCCGCTGCGGGAGAACACCCCGTAGGGCAGGTTGTCGAGGCCCCAGCTCATAGCACTCCTAGCGTTCGCAGGTCTTCGATGGGCGTGCCGGTGTTGCACGAGCCGTAGCTCACCAGGAGGCGCCGCGCCCTCTTGGCGGTCTCCTCGGCCACGGCCCGCGCCAGCCGTACCAGCTGGCCCACGTCGGTGGTGCGCAGCACGGGCACGGGGTCGCGGTCCTCGACCGTCTCGCAGACGGCGAGCACCAGGTTGAGGAAGCCGTGCCGATCCACGCCCAGGGTCGGGTCGAAGTGCCGCACCGCGTGGTGCAGCCCGGCGGTGGCCTTGAACGGGACGTCATGGTCGGCGCAGAACCGGATGAACGCGGCGAGCTGTTCGGCCGGCGGGAAGTCCTCGGCGGCGGTTCCGCCGCAGCGCACCTTGAGCGCGGCGCCCTCGGGCACGTCCATGGCCGGCTTGCCCGGCGGCACCTCGACGAACAGCCGAATGCCGGGTGGCAGGTCCAGCCTGCGGACGAGCTGCTCGACCGTCTCGTCCGGCGGGAGCCTGATCTCGACGAAGTCGACCGGCAGGTCGTCGAACGGCGGCATGTCCGGCGTGTCGACGATCAGGCCGATGCGCAGCGGCAGGAAGGACTCGGCGCGCAGCCGGTCGATCCGGCTGGCCGGGCAGAGGAAGCGGTGGGTGAGCACCTCGTCGCCGCGCTCCTGGTCGCGCCGGTGGCGCTCCAGGGCGTCGGACATGTGCAGTGAGGTCGGCGGGAAGAGCCCGGCGTCGTCGATGAGGGCGGTGAAGAGGGTCATCGTGACCAGGTCCAGGCGTAGCCGGGGTCCTCGCAGGACAACGCGCCCTGTCCGAGGTCGAGCGGGCGGAAGGTGTCGACCATCACCGCGGTCTCGCTGGTGGTGGTGACGCCGCGGCCGACCGCGTCGATCACCGCCTCGACCGCGCCGGGCTGCGGGCCGTGCGTGAACCCGGCCGGGTGCAGCGAGACGGAGCCGACGTCGATGCCGGAGCCCCTGCGCGCCGAGTAGTCGCCGCCCACGTAGAACATGAACTCGTCGGAGTCGACGTTGTGGTGGTTGTACGGGATCGGCACCGACTCCGGGTGGAAGTCGAGCGGGCGCGGGCAGAAGGAGCACACCACGAACCCCGGGCCCTCGAAGGTCTGGTGGACGGGCGGAGGCGCGTGCGTCTTCTTCACGATCGGTTCGAAGTCGTTGATGTTGAACGCGAACGGGTACAGGCAGCCGTCCCAGCCGACCACGTCGAAGGGGTGGTTGCGGTAGACGAGCCTGGTCAGCCCGCCCCGGGTGCGCACCAGCACCGGCACCTCCTCGCCCTCGACCGTCAGCGGCTCGGTGGGGCTGCGCAGGTCGCGTTCGCAGTAGGGCGCGTGCTCCAGGAACTGGCCGTACTGCGACAGGTAGCGCCTGGGCGGCCTGATGTGCCCGGACGCCTCGATGGCCAGCACGTTCACCTGCCCGTCGGGCACCCAGCGGTGGATCGTGCCGGTCGGGACGACCACGTAGTCGCCCTCGCCCGCCTCGATCACGCCGTAGGTGGACTCGAAGCGCACCCGTCCGCGCTGCACGTAGACGCACTCGTCGCCCATCGAGTCGCGGTACAGCTCGCTGGGCCGGTCGCTGGTGGCGTACGACAATCGGACGTCGCCGTTGCCGGCCAGCGGGATGCGCCCGGTGACCAGGTCGCCGGCGCTGGTGAGGTCCTGGGTGCGGAAGTGGCGCGGCGAGAGCGGCAGGTTGGGCTGGAGGCGGGTCTCCGTCGTGGGCGTGACGGTCTCCGCCTTGATGATCGCGGTCGGCAGGTAGCGGTGGTAGAGCAGCGAGGAGTCGGACGAGAAGCCCTCCTCGCCCATCAACTCTTCGGCGTACAACCCCCCGTCCGGCCGCCTGAACTGCACGTGGCGCTTACGTGGCACCTCGCCCACGGTGCGGTAGTACGGCATCCGCCCTCCTTGGCGCGTCCGTTTATCGGACGAAAACGTCCTCTATTTGTAATTACCGTCGTCCATCGCCCGGTGTGCTGTCAACCCAGGGCGTCGGCCAGCTCGGCCGCAGCCTGGACGACCCGCGGCCCGGTGGACTCCTCCAGAGGCCCGAACGTCACCACTCCCACGGACGCCTCCAGCCACGGCAGCCCTGTCACCGGCGCGGCGATCCCCCGAGCGCCCTCCTGCAACTGCCCCTCAGTCACCAAATAGTCGTGGCGTCCTTCGCGCAGAGCCAGGATCGCCTGCCCCGCCGCGCCTTTCGCCAGCGGATGACGCGACCCCTCCCGGTAGGCCACGTGCATGTTCGTCCACGACGGCTCGACGACCGCGACGGCGAGGCCGTCGTCGCCCTCGGCCACGGTCAGGTGCGCGGTCGCGCCCACCTGCTCCGCCAGCCGCCGCAGCGCCGGCAGGGCCGCCGCGCGCAGCAGCGGCTGCACGGCCTGGGCGAGCACGAGCACGCCGTACCCGAGATGCACCCGGCCCTCGGTGTCGCGGCGGACGAACCCCTCGTTCATCAGCGTGGTCAGCAGGCGGTAGACCACCGGGCGGCTGAGCGACAGCCCCGCGCTCAACTCGGTCGGGGTGCGGCCCCCCTTCCCGTCGGCGAGCAGCCTCAGCAGGCGCAGCCCGCGTTCCAGGGTCTGAGCGGATTCAGCGGCCATGCACCGATTATCTCCGCGTGAGGTGAGCGTGACGCTACGCGGCGAGAGGGTAGGTAACGGGTTAGTCGAACCGGGGGGTAAGGATGCGGCAAACCTGGATATTCCTTGTTGCCGGTCTGCTGCTCTGCGCGCTCGTCTCCGTTCTGCCGACGGTCGGCGCGCAGTCGGCCCGCCTGCTGGGCTCGTCCGTGCCGCGCGGGCTCCTGGCGGACGAGCCGCCCAGCGGGCGCCTGGTCGAGGACACCTTCTACCTCACCCAGGACATCGAGGTGACCAAGCGGCTGCTGCCGCTGCAGGAGGGCGTGCGCGTGCACGCCGCCCACCTCGGGCCCGGCCTGGACATCGACGCCGACGGCGTACTGGTGGGCACACCCACCCGCGCGGGCACGTACTCGGCCGACGTCGCGCTCTGCGGCGTCACGACCTGCGCCGTCCAGCGCGTCACGGCGGTCGTGCTGCGGAACGTGCCGTGGGAGCCGCGCGTGCTCACCTTCCCCGGACGCGTCGGCGCCGCGTTCGACGGCGAGATCGCGATCAACGGCGGCCCTTCCGGCGTGCCGCCCACCTTCAGCGTCACCGACTACGGCGCGCTGCCCGACGGGGTCTCGATCGGTCCCGACGGGCACGTCGGCGGCGTTCCCGTCGCGTCGGGGGTGTCCGAGGTGCCGGTGCGGGTCTGCGTGGCGGGCAACTGCGCGGGTGTGGTCGTGACGCTGATCGTGGTCTGACTCTTGCGTGTGGGGCCGCTCGGCGGTCACGGTGGTCCCATGAAATCGGTCATTGTGGTCGGAGCGGGCATTTGGGGTGCGTCTTTGGCGTTGCGGCTGGCCGAAACGGGCTGGCGGGTGACGCTGGTCGAGCAGCACCAGCCGGGGCACGTCCGGCAGGCCAGCGCGGGGGAGACCCGGCTGCTGCGCTGCTCCCACGGCGCGGACGACTGGTACGCCCGGCTGGCCTGGCAGGCGAGGGACGACTGGCGGCGGCTGGAGGAGCGGTCGGGGGAGGTGCTGTACCACGAGGCGGGCATGCTCTGGTTCGCGGGCACCTCGGACGGCTGGGAGAACGCCAGCGCCCGAGTCCTGAAAAATCTGGACATTCCGTGTGAGGTGCTGGACCCCGCCGACGGCGCGCGGTTCTTCCCCGAGTTCCGCGGCGACGATCTCAGCTTCCTGCTCTGGGAGCCGCACGCGGGCGTGCTCAGGGCCAGGCGGGCGACCCAGGTCACCGCGCGGCTGGCGGTCGAGGCCGGAGCCCGGCTCGTCAGGGCGCGGGCGCTGCCCGTGCCGGGGGAGCCGTACCAGAGCGCGGTCGCGATCGACGGCGAGGTGCTGCGCGCCGACCGGGTGGTCTGGGCGTGCGGCGCCTGGCTGCCCGCGCTGTTCGACACCGCGCTGTTCGGCACCCCGCTGACCGTCACCAAGCAGGACACCCTGCACTTCGCGGCGCCCCCCGCGTGGACCACCCCCGGCGTCCCCGCCTGGGTCGACTACGGCGCGTCGGCCTACGGGCACGGGGACGTCGACGGCGTCGGCATGAAGGCCACCTCCGACGCCGAGGGCCGCCCCTACGAGCCCGAGCACGGCGAACGGACGGTGGACCAGGCCAGCGTCGATCAGGCCAGGGCCTACCTCGGGCGCAGGTTCCCGTCGCTCGCGTCGGCGCCGCTGCTGTTCACCCAGGTCTGCCAGTACGCGCTCACCCCCGACGCCGAGTGGATCATCGCCGAGGTCGCCCCAGGGGTGTGGCTGCTCGGCGGCGACTCGGGCCACGGCTTCAAGCACGCCCCCGCACTGGCCGCGTACGTGGCCGGGGTGCTCGGCGGGGAGCACGCGCCGGAGCCGCGCTTCGGGCTGCACGAACGGCTGCCCTCCCGCGGCCTGCGGACGAGCGGAGAGGTCTGGTAGGGCTGGCCCCAGCAGGGATTAGGGGGACGGCGGGCATGATCCGCCGGGCCGTCGCGGCGCAGACTTCTGGTGTCTCACCCCACCCCACCCCACGGAGGTCGATCATGACCGTCACCACCCCCGAGTCCCGCGTGGAAGCGCCGCCCGTCGTGCAGGCCGCCGCGCTGCTCTGGCTCTGCGCCGTCGCCGCCGGAGCGTTCGAGGCCACGCTCTTCGTCGCCAGGGACCTGTCAGCCTTCGGAGAGTTGCTGCCAGGGCTCGCGTTCCGGGTGGCCGTCTTCGCCACGGCGATCTTCCTCGCCCTCCGGCTCAGGCAGGGCCGGAACTGGGCCCGGCTGACACTGGCGGTGGGGCTGGGTGTGTTCGGCACGCTCTCGCTCGTGGTCGAGCCCGTCCGGTGGCTGCTGGCCGGGCACTCGGTCGGCGAGGCGGTGGCCGCCGCCGACGCGATGGGGCTGGTGTTCGGCGCCAGCCGGATCCTGCACCTGATGGCCGTGCTCGGGGCCATGGTGCTGATGTTCCAGCCCAGGGCCAACGCCTACTTCCGGTCAGCCTGAGGCCGGCTCCGGCTGCCCGAGCGGCCCCGGCGGCTCCGGCTGCGGCCCCGGCGGCTGCGGCTGAGGCGCGCGCAGGTTGCGCACGCCGGGCGAGGTCAGCGCGGCGAGCGTGGACAGTACGACGATGGCGGCGCAGCCGAGCAGTGCCGTCTCCGCACCGACCAGGGCCGCCACCGGCCCCGCCAGCATCAGCCCGATCGGGCCGAACATCAGCGAACCGAGCGCGTCGTACGCGCTGACCCGCGACAGCGACTCCGCCGGGACCTCCCGCTGCATGGTGGTCTGCCAGAGCACCCCGAACACGTCGAAGCAGATGCCCAGCACGAAGGAGCCGCCCACGATCGCCCAGAGCGGTGCGTCCAGCCCGAGCAGCACGTACGGCAGCGCCGTCGGCAGGCACAGCAGCGTGCCGATCAGGATCGGACGCCTCGGCCGTAGCCGCAGCGACACCAGAACCCCCACGAGAGTTCCCACCGCCTCGCCGGCGAGGAACGCCGACCAGGCCGCGGGCCCGCCGAGGCTCTCCTTGGCCAGCAGCGGCCCGAGCACCCCGTGACCCGCCTGCATGGCCATCACCATCACCGAGAACTGCGCCACCACCACCCAGATCCACTGCCGGGAGCTGAACTCGCGCCAGCCGTCGCGCAGGTCGGTCAGCACCGAGTCGCTCCCGCCTGCGGGCCGCTCACTCCGCTCCAGGCGGAGCAGCGCGATCAGCGCGGCGGCCGTGGCGAACATCGCCCCGCTCACCGCCAGCGCCCAGCCGCCGCCGAGCAGCAGCACGGTGCCGCCGCCCAGCACCGCGCCCGCCACCCGCGAGACGTTCGCCCCCAGGCCGAGCAGCGCGTTGCCGGTCTGCAGCCGGTCGGCGGGCACCACCTCGGGGATGATGCCGGTCAGCGCGGGGAACAGCACCGCCATCGCCAGGCCGCTGGCGGCGGCCGCGGTGGCGAGCGCGGGCAGCGGCGTCCATCCGACGAGCATCATCGCGGCCAGCGCGAAGAACGCCAGCGCGTTGATGGACTCGCCCGCCATCATCACCCGCTGCCGCGGAAACCGGTCCGCGATCACGCCGCCGACCAGCATGAACACGACCATCGGCAGCGCCTCGGCGGTCAGCACGACCGACAGGGTGGTGGCGTCGGCGCCGGGCAGGCCGAGGACGCCGAACGCGAGGGCCACGGGGGCGAAGGCGCTGCCCAGGACCGAGATCGTCCTGGCGGAGAGCAGCAGCGTGAACCGCCGATCCCGGAGCAGCCCGAGATCATTCACAAAGCCGTGCACGTGATGGCCCCCCTCGAAAAACCCCAAAGCCGCACTAGGAACCCCAAAAGCCGCACTCGTCGGCCCCAAAGCCGCACTAGTCTGCCGCTTCTTCTCCTTGTTGTCGTCCGAATATCCGGGCGGTTGTCACGGCGGTGACAACACCGGACGAGGAATGTGCAGGGGTTTGGCAAGAATCGACGCCTTATCTGCCGTAATTTGCTAGGTCCCTGGAGGACGGCGAGGGGACCGGGCCGTGTCTGACGCACCGATCGCCCTGGAGGGCGCCCTTGTTTGAGTCGGTGGGGCGCCTGGTCTACCGCGGCAGGTGGATGCTGCTGGTGCTGAGCCTGGTGGCGGCCGTCCTGCTCGCGCCCTTCGGGCTGGACCTGTTCGGCCGGATGGCCGACGGCGGCTTCGAGGACCCGTCCGCCGACTCCACCACCGCCGCCCGCTGGAACGACGAGTGGTACGGCGGCGACACCCCCGACGTGGTCGTGCTCTACCGGCACCCGACGGTCAAGGTGCGCGACCCGCGCTTCAAGAAGGCCGTCCACGACTCGCTGCGCGCGCTGCCGGCCCAGTACGTACGCACCTCCGCCACCTACTGGACGACCGGCTCCAGGAAGCTGGCGTCCGCCGACGGGCACTCCACCTACGCGCTGATCAGCCTGAAGGGCGGCACCCAGGCCAAGCAGCAGGGCTACGCCGCGATCAGGGACCGGCTGGCCGTCCGGAACCTGGAGGTCTCCGTCGGCGGCCCGGTGCCGCTGCTGAAGGAGCTCAACGACCAGACCGGCGCCGACCTCGCCCGCGCCGAGGCCATCTCGACGCCCGTGCTGCTCGTCCTGCTCGTGGTCGTCTTCGGCAGCCTGGTCGCCGCCGGGCTGCCGCTGCTCGTCGGCGCCGTCGCGGTGGTGGGGGCGCTGGTTCTGCTCAGGCTGCTCACCGAGGTGACCGAGGTGTCGGTGTTCGCACTGAACGTCGTCACCATGCTCGGGCTCGGGCTGGCCGTCGACTACTCGCTCTTCGTGCTCAACGCCTTCAGGGACGAGATCGGCCGCGGCGCGTCCACCGAGCAGGCCGTCGTGCGGACCATGGCCACCGCCGGGCGCACCGTCGCCTTCTCCGGGCTGAGCGTGGCCACCCCGCTGCTGGGGCTGCTGCTGTTCCCGCAGATGTTCCTGCGCTCGATCGGGCTCGGCGCGGCGGTCGTGGTGCTCGTCGCGATGGGAGCGGCGCTGGTCGTGCTGCCCGCCGCGCTCAGCGTCCTCGGCAGGCACGTGGACGCGATCAGGATCACGCCGGACTTCGGCCGCGCCCGCGGAGCGGGCGGGGCCTGGCACGCGGTCGCGTCCAGCGTGATGCGGCGTCCGGTGGTCTACCTGCTCGCCGTGACGGCCGCGCTGGTCGCGCTGGCCCTGCCGGTGCTGCACGTCCAGTTCGGCGGCGTGGACCACCGGATGCTGCCCGCCACGTCCGAGAGCCGCCGGGTCGCCGAGGCCGTCGACCGCGACTTCGCCAGGAACTCGATGGCGGCGATCGACGTCCATGTGCTGTTCGAGCGGTCCTTCGCCGAGCGGCCCGCCACTCCCGGGCCGCTCGGGCAGGGCTACGACCCGGTCAGCTCGGTCACCCAGGTGAACCCCACGGACGCCAAGCCGTTCGCCGACCGGCTGAAGCGGCTGCCGGGCGTCACCGGCGTCGACCTCGCGGGCCTCTCGCAGGACAACGGCGCGGTGCGGCTGGCGGTCCGCTACTCGTCCGATCCCATGTCGGCCGGGGCGCGGAAGCTGGTGACGCTGATCAGGTCGATGGCCAAGGAGCCGAACGTCAGGCAGGTCGTGGTGGGCGGGGCCACCGCCGCCCAGCTGGACCTGCTGGACAGCCTGCTCGGCACGTTGCCGTGGCTGGCGCTGGTGGTCGGCGGGGTCACCTTCGCGCTGCTGTCCGCCGCGTTCGGGTCCGTCCTGCTGCCGATCAAGGCGCTGCTGACGAACGCGCTGTCGATCGGGGCGTCGTTCGGGGTGATCGTCTGGGCCTTCCAGGACGGGCATCTGGCGGCGGCCCTCGACTTCACCTCCACCGGGACGATCGAGCCCACGGTCGCCGTGCTGATCCTTGCGGTGGTGTTCGGGTTGTCGATGGACTACGAGCTGTTCCTGCTGTCGCGGGTGCGGGCCGAGTGGCTGCGCACCCGCGACAGCGCGGCGGCGGTCGCGTCCGGGCTGCAGCGGACGGGCGGCGTGATCACCAGCGCCGCGTTGCTGCTGCTGGTGGTGGTCGGGGCGTTCTGCACGGCGGGGGTCACGATCGTGAAGCTGGTCGGCGTGGGCGTGTTCGTGGCGATCGCGGTGGACGCCACGCTGGTGCGCGCGCTGCTGGTGCCCGCGACGATGCGCCTGCTCGGGGACGCCGCCTGGTGGCGCCCGCGCTTCCCGAGCCGCGACCACAACCGCCCCGCCCCTCAGCCCCGCGCCCTCCCCTCGGGGCCCGCCACTTCTTCCGCCTGCGAGCGCGCAGCCTCGCGAGCGCCCGAGGCCGGGGCGCGGCAGGGCCGGGTGATCAAGCCCAACCCTGACGGCCCCGGCTGGTACTGGGCGGAGGAGGACTCGGGCCCGTCGGTGACCGTCAACGGCCGCCCCGCGCGGTTCGGAGCCGACACCGATCCCGTGCCGGTGTCGGCCGAGCACGAGGCCGCGTCCGGGAAGAGGGCGCCGCTCAGGAAGCTCCCCTACTCCACGCCCGCGGTGCGCGGCGGCCGGCGCCCCGCCCCCGAGAAGCGGGAACCGGGCCAGGGCGGGAGGCAGGAGGCCGAGCAGCGGGAGAGGCGGGAGGGCTGGGTGAGAGTGGGCTCCGGCCGTACCCGGGTGGTCAGGGCGAACCCCGACGGCCCCGGCTGGATGTGGGTGGAGGTGGACGCGTGATCGGCGTGACCCCGCCGATCTCATTGAACGTCACTGATCATCCAGATATTGTGCAATATGCCCGACGATCACCCCCAGGAGTAAGGCGCCATGCGACTGCGGCAGCTCTTCGTCATCGGACTCGCCCTCTCACTGCTCGGCATCGGCGTTCCTGCGTGGTCGGAGGACGACCCCCGCAGCTGCAACGACCTGCTGTCAGGCGACACCCCGGCGTACGTCGTCTGCCGGTGGATGGCCACCCCCGAGGAGGCCGCCGACATCGCCCGGTTCTGGCTCGCCAACGACGGCCAGAACATGAAGGACACCGACCCGATGGACCCGGTCGTCGTGAACTGCCAGGAAGCGGGCAACGAGTGCGCCACTGACTCGGAGGGCGACGGCGAGATGCACGACGTCGGCGACCCCGACGTCGAGGGCGCCGAGGACGGCGGCGAGCCCGAGTGCCAGGCGGGCGAGAAGTGCTACGCCGACCCGAGCGCGATCACCCAGGCGGAGAAGACCGCGGCCGCGAAGACCCAGGCGGGCGGGGCCGTCAAGACCGCCGCCGACGCGGGCATGCGCGTGTGGGTCGACACCGAGCTGGCCGACGACTGGAAGTCGGGCAAGCTGGACGAGGCCGTCAGGAAGGTCGCCGCCCTCGCCGTCCAGCCGGGCGTGGTCGGCATCAGGTTCACCTCGCAGATCGGGTTCAACCAGAACTTCCAGACGGCCGACGAGATGGACAAGTTCATCGCGGAGGCGTCGGCGGCGTTGCGCAAGTCCGCGCCGGGCAAGAAGCTGGCGGCGCACACGGTCGTCCCGGCCTTCGGCTGCGGCGCCAACGAGGAGTGCAAGACCGAGCTGACCAAGAAGTACCCGCTGCTGGACGCCGACCGGATCGGCGCCTGGCTCTCCAAGGGCCTGCTCGACCAGCTCGCCCTCGACAGCGGCCACCTGGCGTCCGAGTACGCCACCTGGAAGATCGACGCCGCGACCGCCCAGCGCAACCAGTGGATCCAGGTCCGGGCCCGCGCCTGGGACGCCTACGGTCAGATCGCCGCCGAGGACGCCGGCTTCGCCGCCCCGGGCTCGCCGCAGCTGACCGCCGAGCAGGCGACCACGTCGATCACCGAGCGGGTGGCGAGCCCCCTCCAGGACGACGCCGCCGAGACCGTCACCCTCTGGACCCGCTGGCAGAACGACCAGGGCCAGGTGAACCGGGTGTACGGCGAGAAGTGGGCGGCCAACGCCACCTGGGACCAGCTCAAGAAGCTCACCTCGGTCCGCCCCCGCCTGGCCACCCTCTACGACCCGGCCAAGCCGGAGGTCGACCAGGCCACCGACCTGAAGAACCTCTCGGAGGTCTTCGGCCAGGTGTACGTGCACGCCGCCTGATCACGCTGCCTGATCACGCCGCCTGACGGCCGGTCACCTTCCGGTCGTCAGGGCGGCTTGGCGGGCGCGGAGCACGATCTCCAGCTCGAACCGGATGTCGGGGTCGGCGAGCTGGTCGCCGTAGAGCTCCTCCAGCTGCCGCAACCGGTAGCGGACAGTCTGCGGGTGGACGTGCAGCCTGGCCGCCACCTCACCCGCGCCCCTGCCGTGCCGTAGCCAGGCGAGCAGTGTCTCGGCCAGCCGGTCCTGCTGGGCGGGGCGCAGGTGGGCCAGGGGTGCGAGGCGGGCCTCAGCCAGCGCGCCGACCAGTTCCTCGTCCTTGAAGACGATGAGCGTGGCCATGTGGTCGGCGCAGCGCAGCAGGCCGCGCGGCAGCACGCCGCGCCTGGACAGCCCCAGCGCCTCGCACGCCCACCGCAGCGACGTGGCCGCGGCGGGCAGCGGCACGGCCGGCCCGACGGCGGCCAAGCGCCCGCGCAGCGCGGCGGCGAGCATCTGGGCCTGGCCGGGCCCGTTCGGGTCGGGCACGAGCAGGCAGGGAATGGGCCGGTCGTGGCCGGTCAGCACGTCCGGCGGCAGGGACGGGGCGCGGAACGCGGCGTGCTGGTCGTCGAGCGCGACGCAGGCGACGGTCTTCGGCAGCCGCCACCCGGCGGCCTTGGCCAGGTCGGCGATCGCCTGCGGACCGGCGGGCGGCCGGCTGAGCAGCAGGTCGAGCAGCCGTTCGCGGCGCCGCTCCATCTCGCCCGCGGCGTGCGCCCTGGCCTCGTCGAAGCCCTCGGCGGCGGCGTCGGCCAGCTGGTCCAGGTAGACGAAGATGGCCTCGCCCAGGTCGTACAGCGACTGCGGCGACAGGCCGAGTGGCTCCGCGAGCTCGGTGAGCCGCCGCCAGCCGACCCTGGCGCCGAGCCGCATCGCGGCCTGGAGCGGCTCCAGGTTGCGGCCCTCGGCGGCCTCGCCCCTGCCGATCATGCGGAACGGCTCGGGGTTCCAGGCCGCGGAGGGGTCCTCGACGCGGTCGAGGAAGCCGTCGACGGCCTGCTCGACGGCGCTCCTGATGACCTTGATGTAGATGGTGTCGGACGGCCTGGAGTACTCGGGGATGCGGGCCTGGATCTCCTCGATCACCTCTTCGGAGACCCGGCCGATCCCCGTCCTGAGCGTCCGCACGATGCCGGCGGGTATCCGGGTCGTGTCACTCCTGATGGCCATCGTCCCTCCTGTCGCCCATTGTGACTCAGGCAACAGGATTTTTGTCAGTTCTGGAGGAAGGCGCCGAACTCCTCCACGTTGATCAGGCCGTCGCCGTCCTTGTCGAGCCTGGTCACGCCGGCCTGCGCGGCTTCCAGCGTGATGGGCTGCCCGAGCACCTCCATCAGTCTGACCAGCTCCTCGGCAGAGATGCGACCGTCGTCGTCGGAGTCGATGAGGTCGAAGGTGATCGCGTAGTCACTCATGGGTCGCCCTTCCGCGGGTTCCGTGTCGGTCAGACCTTAGTGGCGCTCTGCCGGATGGCGTCGATGAATACGCGGACTTGTGGGCTTTTGTCGTCTTTACGCCAGGCGATGGCCAGCTCGCCCGGCGGCAGATCCCTGACCGGGCGGTAGACCATCCCCGGACGCTTGTACAGGGCCGCGTTGCCCTCCGCCACTTGGACACGCGACACCGCTTGGAGGCAGCATCGTCCCCATGAGAGAACTCAGTGGTTTGCAGGTGCCGGCCGTCGGTTTCGGGGCCATGGTGCTGTCGCCCGGCGTCTACGGCGAGATCGACGACACCCGCGCGGAGACCGCGCTGAAGGCCGCCCTCGACGCGGGCGCCACCCACGTCGACACCAGCGACGCCTACGGCCAGGACGGCCACAACGAGCGCCTGGTCGGCCGGGCGATCAAGGGGCGGCGTGAGGAGGTGGTGGTGGCGACCAAGTTCGGCCTGGTGATCCCGGAGGGCGAGGCGAGCAGGTCGTACCCGGTGGGGTACGCGTTCGGCGAGCTGCGGGTGAACGCCGAGCCGCGGCTGGTGCGCCGCTACGCCGAGCGGAGCCTGCGCAACCTCGGCACGGACGTGATCGACCTGTACTACGTCCACTACCCGGACCCCGGCGTGCCGATCGAGGAGACGGTCGGCGCGATGGCCGAGCTGGTGCGTGACGGTCTGATCAGGCATGTCGGCCTGTCGAACGTGACCGCGGCCCAGCTGCGCGCGGCGCACGCCGTGCACCCGGTGACGGCCGTGCAGAACGAGTGGTCGATGTGGCGGCCGGTCGATCCCGACCTGCTCGCGGCGGCCAGGGAGCTGGGCGTGGGGATCGTGGCGTGGAGCCCGCTCGGCAACGGCTTCCTCACCGGGACGGTACAGGAGCTCGGCGAGGGCGACTTCCGGCACCACGCGCCCCGCTTCTCCGCCGAGAACCTGGCGGGCAACAACGACCGCTACGCCCCGATCAGGGACCTGGCCACCCGCCTCGGCGTCACTCCCGCCCAGCTCGCCCTGGCCTGGCTGCTGCACCAGGACGAGCACGTGGTGGCCATCCCCGGCAGCCGCACTCCGGCGCACATCGAGGAGAACGTCGCCGCGGCGGGGCTGACGCTGCACCCCGACACGCTGGCCCGCGTGGACGAGGCGCTCGGCAGGTTCGAGGTGGCAGGCGGGACCCTCCTGTAACGAACGGCGACTCAGCCCGGCCAGACCGTCATGGCCAGACCGTCATGGCCAGGGCGGCGATCTGCCGCAGGTCCTTCCGGCTCGCCCCGTCGCGCGCCTGGGTGGACATGCCCTGGATCACCGCGGCGTAGTACGTGGCCAGCGCCGCGGTGTCGGTGCCGGCAGGCAGCAGACCGGCGGCGACGTCATCGTCGATGCGCTTCCTCAGCGCGTCCTTGGACGCCTCCCTGAACCCGCGCAGCAACTCCTCGACCTCGGCGGACTCGGCCCCGCAGTTCACCGCGGCCGAGATGATCAGGCATCCGGCCGGGTGCCCGGGGTCGGTGTACTCCGCCGCCGCCTCCATGAGCACGCGCTCGACGGCCTGCCTGCCCGTCGGCTCCTCGGCGAGCGCGCGGGTGCTGAACGCCCCGTAGCCCTCCTGGTAGCGGGCCACCGCCTCCTCGAACAGCCGCCGCTTGTCGCCGAAGGCGGCGTACAGGCTCGGCGGGCTGATGCCCATGGCCGCCGTCAGGTCCGCGATCGAGGTGGCCTCGTAGCCGCGTGCCCAGAACGCCCGCAGCGCCGTGTCGAGTGCCGCGTCCCTGTCGAAAGCTCGCTGTCTCGCCATGCGTCGATTCTATAGCGATCGCTATGTTATGTTTTCTGTATCGATCGCTATAGAAAGGTTCGGCGCACCATGAAGACAGCCCTCGTGACGGGTGCCAGCAGGGGCATCGGCCGCGGCGTCGCACTCAGGCTCGCCCGCGACGGCTTCCAGGTGGTGGTGAACTACGCCAGGGACGAGACCTCGGCCAAGGAGGTGGTGCGGGCCGTCGAGGCCGACGGCGGCAGCGCCTTCCTCGCGCACGCCGAACTGGGCCGCCCGGGAGCCGTGGACGAGCTGGCGCGACAGCTCGCGGAGCGGACGGACCGCCTGGACGTGCTCGTCAACAACGCGGCCATCGGCACCTCGGTCCCCCTGGAGGACGAGACCCCCGAGAACTTCGACCGGCTGTTCGCCGTGAACGTCAAGGACCTGTTCTTCCTCACCCAGCGGCTGCTCCCGCTGATCCCCGACGGCGGCCGGATCGTGAACATCACCTCCGGCGTCACCCGCATCGCCTTCCCCGAGGCCGTCGCGTACGCGATGACCAAGGGCGCGGTGCAGGTGTTCACGCTCGCCCTGGCCAAGCAGCTCGGGCCGCGCGGCATCACCGTCAACAACGTCGCCCCCGGCATCATCGACACCGACACCAACGCGTCCTGGCTCCGTGACAACCCCGAAGGCGCGGCCTACGCCGCCAGCCGCCACGCGCTCAACCGCGTCGGCGAGGTCTCCGAGATCGCGGACGTGGTCGCCTTCGTGGCCTCCGACGCGGCCCGCTTCGTCACCGGCACCACCATCGACGCCACCGGCGGCGGCAACCTCTGACGGAGGCCACGGCCCTGCTCTCCCATGGCGACGGCACCGTTCAACTGCGGACCGTAAGGAAAGCGGCAAATCGTAATCCCCGAGTAATTCCGCATGGTTAGTCTCCGGCGGCATGCAGACCAAGAAGCTCGCCCTGGCCGGGGCGGCGGCGCTGACCGCGCTCGCCCTGGCCGCGCCCCCGGCGCAGGCCGCCGGTGACAAGACGATCACCGTCACCGTCATGGGCACATCGGACATCCACAGCAACGCCCTCAACTGGGACTACTTCAAGGACTCCGCCTACTCCGACAAGGCCGGCAACAGCATCGGCCTCGCCAAGGTCTCCAGCCTGGTCAACAAGGTGCGCGCCGAGCGCGGGGCGGACCGCACGCTGCTGTTCGACTCGGGCGACACGATTCAGGGCACGCCGCTGGCGTACTACTACGCCAAGGTTGAGCCCATCACCCGGACGGGCGAGATCCACCCCATGGCCAAGGCCATGAACGCCATCGGGTACGACGCCGTGACCCTGGGCAACCACGAGTTCAACTACGGCCTGCCCCTGCTGGCCACCTGGGTCCGCCAGATGAAGGCCCCGGTGCTCGGCGCGAACGCCGTCGACGACCGGACGGGCCGGCCCGCCTACAAGCCGTTCGTCATCAAGACGATGCGCGTCGCGGGCGACAAGCCGGTCAAGGTGGGCGTGCTCGGCCTCACCAACCCGGGGGTGGCGATCTGGGACAAGGCGAACGTCGAGGGCAAGCTCCGCTTCACCGACCTGGTCGAGTCGGCGAAGAAGTGGGTGCCGGTCATCAGGGGCCTCGGCGCCGACGTGGTCGTGGTCACCGCGCACGCCGGAGACAGCGGCATGTCGTCCTACGGCGGTGACCTGCCGGTCGAGAACGCGTCCGCGATGGTCGCCGAGGAGGTGCCCGGCATCGACGCGGTGCTGTTCGGGCACGCGCACAACGAGGTGGCGCAGCGCTTCGTCACCAACAAGGCCACCGGCAAGCAGGTGCTGCTCACCGAGCCGAGCAGGTGGGGCCAGCGGCTCAGCGTGATCGACTTCAACCTCGCCAAGCGGCAGGGCAAGTGGACGGTCACCGGCAAGTCGTCCACCACGCTCAACACGAACACCGTCGACGAGGATCAGAAGATCGTCAAGCTGCTGAAGCCGCAGCACGACACCACGGTCGGCTACGTGAACAAGGTCGTCGCCAAGTCGTCGCAGGAGCTGTCGGCCGCCGAGTCGCCCTACAAGGACACCCCGATCCTCGACTACATCCAGCAGGTGCAGGTCGACACCGTCAAGCAGGCCCTGCCCGGCAACACCCTGCCGGTGCTGTCGATCGCCGCGCCCTTCAGCCGCACCGCCGTCTTCCCCGCCGGTGACGTCCGGGTCAGGGACGTGGCCGGGCTGTACGTGTACGACAACACGCTGATGGCGGTCAAGCTGACCGGCGCCCAGATCAAGGACTACCTGGAGTACTCCGCCAGGTACTTCAACCAGCTCGCCCCCGGCGCGCCCGTGGACCTCGCCAAGCTCACCAACGCCGGCAACACCCCCGACTACAACTACGACCAGCTCTCCGGCGTCTCCTACGACATCGACGTCGCCAAGCCCGCGGGCCAGCGCATCGCCAACCTCACCTTCGAGGGCGCGCCGATCCCGGCGGACAAGGAGTTCGTGGTCGCGATCAACAACTACCGTCAGTCGGGCGGCGGCGGCTTCCCGCACGTCACCGGCGCTCCGGTCGTCTACAACGCCCAGGTGGAGATCCGTCAGGCGCTGATCGAGTACGCGACGGCCAAGGGCACGATCGACCCTGCCGACTTCGCCGCCCAGAACTGGCGGCTGGTCCGCGACGGCGCGCCCGTCTTCTGACCCGGCCGTGGCCGGGCGCGGGGGG
>NZ_JBEXUP010000084.1:0-39076 GCF_040614375.1 Nonomuraea sp. NPDC005983 | reverse complement strand
CGGCACGGACCCGGCGCTCGCTCGTTCCACGGCGGCGCGCCCAGTCGTCGGCCCGGCTCGGGCACGCACCCCTGTCACGGCAGCGGTCCGCGGCCGTCGCGCGATCGTGGCGGGCGGAGTGAGCGTGCTGCTGGTCGGCGGCGTCACGATCGGCCTGCTGTGGCGTAACGGGCAGGTGGCCGCCGGAGGGTCGCCCGGAGCGGCGCAGCCCGCCTTCGCCGAGCAGTTCGGCCCCGTGTTCGGCGGCGGCGAGCCTGTCACCGCGCTCGCCGTGGGCGAGCTGGACGGCAGGACGGTGGTGGCCGCGGGCGGCCGGAGGGGCGTCGAGCTGTGGGACCCCGTCACCGGCAAGCGCCTGGCCACCACGCCGAAGGCCGCGAAGGACGTCGCCTCGCTGGAGTTCGTCGAATGGCCGGGTGAGGCCGCCGGCACGAGCTCGGCCGCTCCGGCAAGCACGGGCGAGGTCATCCCGGCGGGCACGACCTCGCTCGCCTGGACCAGCGGCGACGGCCAGGTGTGGCACTGGTTCCCGAAGGGCGAACGGCCGCTCGACGCTTTCGCCGCGTGCCGGAGCGAGGCGCGCCTGACGATCGTGCGGCGCGCCGAGGGCCCCGCCGCGGTGGTCGGCTGCGCCGACGGGATGGTGCAGCCGTGGGACCTCCGGACGGGGAAGAAGTCCGGCAGGTTCTTCAAGACCGGCCGCCCGATCACCGGCCTGGCCGCGCCGGAGAGCGGGACGGTCGCCGTCAGCACGTCAGGCGGCGGAGCCCAGCTGTTCCACCCGTGGGGCAGGGTCAAGGACGCCCGCCTGCCCACGCGGGGCGAGGTCCTGCGGGTGGCCGCACGTTCCGGCCAGCCGCTCGCCGTCGCCGTCCGGGGCGCGGGCGCGGACCTGTACGACTACCAGAGCGGCGAGCTCACCTGCAGGATCGCAGCCCCTGGTCTCACCGACGTGGCCGTCGCGGAGGCGAACGGCCGCGGCCTGGTCGTCGGCGCCGGGCACGGCCTGCAGGTGTGGGACGCGGCGACCTGCGAGCCGGAGGAGGCGCTGCTGCCGGACTCCGACGACAGCAAGGTCACCGCGTTGGCCGTGGGCGTCGTGCAGGGCAAGCAGGCCGCGGTCGCGAGCGTCGGCGGCAAGATGCGGGTCTGGAGCCTCGAACTGACCCGGTAGCCGTACCGATAGGCTCTGAAGGCATATTGCCTTTCGATTTAGGAGCGCATCCCGTGGCTACCATCGAGGTCGTTTACGCTCGCGAGATCCTCGACTCCCGGGGTAACCCGACGGTCGAGGTCGAGGTGGTCCTCGACGACGGCAGCAGTGGCCGCGCGGCCGTGCCGAGCGGCGCGTCCACCGGTCAGTTCGAGGCCGTCGAGCTGCGCGACGGCGGCGACAGGTACGGCGGCAAGGGCGTGGAGAAGGCCGTGCTCGCCGTCACCGACGAGATCTTCGACGAGATCCACGGCGTCGAGGCCGAAGACCAGCGCATCGTCGACCAGACCATGATCGATCTTGACGCGACGCCGAACAAGGCCAAGCTGGGCGCCAACGCCATCCTGGGCGTCTCGCTGGCCGTGGCCAAGGCCGCCGCCGACAGCGCCGACCTGCCGCTGTTCCGCTACGTGGGCGGGCCGAACGCGCATGTGCTGCCCGTGCCGATGATGAACATCCTCAACGGTGGCGCGCACGCCGACACCAACGTCGACATCCAGGAGTTCATGATCGCGCCGATCGGAGCCGAGTCGTTCCGCGAGGCCGTGCGCATGGGCACCGAGGTCTACCACGCGCTCAAGAGCGTGCTGAAGGAGAAGGGGTACGCCACCGGCCTGGGCGACGAGGGCGGTTTCGCCCCGAACCTGCCGTCCAACCGCGACGCCCTCGACCTGATCCTGGTCGCCATCGAGCGCGCCGGCTACACCCCCGGCGCGGACATCGCGCTGGCCCTGGACGTGGCCGCGTCCGAGTTCCACAAGGACGGCGTCTACACCATCGACGGCAAGGGCCTGTCGGCGCAGGAGCTCATCGCCTTCTACGCCGAGCTGGTCGAGGCCTACCCGCTCGTCTCCATCGAGGACCCGCTCGACGAGGAGGACTGGCAGGGCTGGAAGGCCATCACCGAGGCCCTCGGCGACAAGGTCCAGCTCGTCGGCGACGACCTGTTCGTCACCAACCCCGAGCGGCTGGAGCGCGGCATCAAGGAGGGCACCGCCAACGCGCTGCTCGTCAAGGTGAACCAGATCGGCACCCTGTCGGAGACTCTCGACGCCGTCGAGCTGGCCCACCGCAGCGGCTACCGGTGCATGATGAGCCACCGTTCCGGCGAGACCGAGGACACCACCATCGCCGACCTGGCCGTCGCGGTGAACTGCGGTCAGATCAAGACCGGCGCCCCGGCCCGCTCCGACCGCGTGGCCAAGTACAACCAGCTGCTGCGTATCGAGGAAATCCTCGACGACTCCGCCCGTTACGCGGGTCGCGGGGCTTTCCCGCGCTTCCAGCGCTAGTTTCGGGTACGGCTTGCGGCGCGCATCCGCCGCAAGCCGTACAGAAGCGGACATTGGGGGGTGTACGGCATTGGCGAAGAGACCGCAGCTGACCGGACGGGCCGCGATTCTCGCGGTCGTGGTGTGCGCGATCGCGATGAGCCTGGCCTACCCTGTGCGCGAGTACATCGCCCAGCGCCGGGCGATCCTGGCACTTCAGGAGGAGCGGGCGGGGGTGGAGGCCGAGCGGCAGGAGCTGCTCAGGCAGGCGCAGCAGATCCGCGACCCGAACTGGATCAAGCGCACGGCCAAGGAGCAGCTGCACTACTGCGGGCCGGGCGAGAAGTGCTTCGTGGTGATGGACTCCGACCCGGGCACCAGCCAGGCGGCCGTGAAGCAGCCGGTCGAGCCTCCGCCCTGGTACCAGACACTGTGGCAGTCCGTTCAGGCCGCCGACACCGGGCACGGCCAGCGAGCGGGCACAGGGGAGAAAGAGACTGTTGGAAAGTAGCGACGCGGAGGCGGTCGAGCGGCAGCTCGGGCGCCCGCCCAGAGCGCTGCGCGGGGTGGCTCACCGCTGCCCGTGCGGCAACCCCGACGTGGTGGAGACCGCGCCACGGCTGCCCGATGGCTCGCCGTTCCCCACCTTGTACTACCTGACCTGCCCGAAGGCGGCCTCCGCGATCGGCACGCTGGAAGGGTCGGGCCTGATGCGGGAGATGCAGGCCAGGCTCGCCACCGACCCCGACCTGGCCGCCGCCTACCAGGCCGCGCACGACGACTACCTCGCCAGGCGCGACAAGGCCGCCCAGGAGGAGGGCATGGCCCCGCTGCCGCCCGACATGCAGAGCACCGGCGGCATGCCGCACCGGGTGAAGTGCCTGCACGCGCTCGTCGCGCACGAGCTGGCCGTGCCCGGCGCCAACCCGATCGGACGGGAGGCGCTCGACGCCCTCCCCGAGTGGTGGAGCGACGGGCCATGCGTGTAGCCGCCATCGACTGCGGCACCAACTCGGTGCGCCTGCTCGTCGCCGACCTCGGCGGCGCGGAGCTGGTCGAGGTCGAGCGCCGGATGGAGATCGTCCGGCTGGGCCAGGGCGTCGACCGCACCGGCCGGCTGGCACCCGACGCGCTGGAGCGGACGTTCGCCGCCATGCGCGGCTACCGCGAGCTCATCGACCGGCACGGCGCGAGCGCCACCAGGGTGGTGGCGACCAGCGCGACCCGCGACGCGGCCAACCGGCACGAGTTCGTCGACGGCGTACGCGAGATCTTCGGGGTCGAGCCGGAGGTGATCAGCGGCGCGGAGGAGGCCGAGCTCTCGTTCGAGGGGGCGACCAAGGGGCTGGCCCGGCTGTCGCCCGAGACCGGCATGCCGGAGGGGCCGCTGCCGCCGTACCTGGTCGTCGACGTCGGCGGCGGCTCGACCGAGTTCGTGGTCGGCTCCGAGCACGTCTACGGCGCGCTCTCGGTCGACATCGGGTGCGTCCGGCTGGCCGAGCGGCACCTGCGCGACGCGGGCGACCCGCCGTCGGCGGCGGCGCTGGAGGCGGTGGTGGCCGACATCGAGGCCGCGCTCGACAGCGTGGCTGAGGCGGTGCCGGTGGGCGACGCGCACACTCTGGTGGGGCTGGCGGGGTCCGTGACGACGATCGCGGGGATCGCGCTCGGGCTGCCCGCCTACGATCCGGAGCGGATTCATCACTCGCGGGTCAGCGCCGAGCAGGTTCACGAGGTGACGCGGAGGCTGCTCGCGATGACCCATGGTGAGCGAGCCGCGATACCCGTCATGCATCCCGGGCGAGTCGACGTGATTGGCGCGGGGGCGCTGATTCTGGACCGTATCGTCAGGCGTTTTGCGTTTTCGCAGGTCGTGGTCAGCGAACACGACATCCTCGACGGCATTGCCCTGTCTATCGATCAGAAAAGTCGCTAAATCTGGACATTTCCGGTGTTTGGCCGTGTTGAGTGTGCAATCAGTTTTATGGTTAGGTAAAGGAGCATTGCGGGGGCTTTGCCATATTGCCGTGCACGGAAGGTGCCGGCGTGGCGACCGTTCCCGAGCGCGTCTTTTCCCTCACGGAATGGAGCACTCTCACATGAAGTCCGTTGTGTTAGCACGTAAGGCGGCGGCGTTCGGCGCCTCCACCGCCGTGCTGGCCGCCATGGTGACGGGGCTGATGGCCGGCTCCGCCCAGGCGGCGACGACGTCCTCGGCGGCCAAGGCCACCCCGGCCACGTCCGCCAAGGCGAAGACCAAGGTCTCGGTCTCCACGCCCAAGGCGTCGAGCGGCGACTACCAGGGGTCCTGCCCCGTCGACGTCAAGATCTCGTCGACGATCAAGGTCAAGCTCTCGGGCAAGACCGAACTCGCCTACCGTTGGCTCCACGGTGACGGGTCCAAGGGCAAGGTCAAGGTCGTCAAGCTCAAGGGCCACGGGACCAAGTCCATCAAGGTCAGCGAGACGCTGTCCTTCAAGGACGACGTCAAGGGCTGGGAGGCCATCCAGGTCCTCGGTCCGCGCAAGGTGACGTCCAAGAAGGGCTACTTCTCGGTCTCCTGCGTCGACATCGGCAACAGCCACAACGACAAGGACGTGTCGATCTCCGCCCGCGCCTGGGCGAACCCCGACTCGTACGTCGGCCCGTGTACTCCTGGCGACAAGATCGACTTCGTTGGTCTGATCAAGACCGACCAGCCGACCTGGGTCAGGTACCGCTGGGTGCTCAACGGTGACGTCGTCGACTACGGCCGGGTCAAGGTGTGGAACACGCGGAAGGTGGCCTTCGGCCTCTCCCCGCGCCACAGCCAGCGCGGCTCGGCTGTCCTGGAGATCCTCGGCCCCGACCGCACCTCGTCCAACCGGGCCTACTACAAGGTCTGGTGCAAGTCCGAAGCTCCGTCCGGCAGGGTTTCGGTCTCCAGCCTGGTGACCGGCACCAACAACGACGGCTGCAAGGTCGGCGCGCACGCCACCCTCAGCTCGACCGGCCCCGCGCGGGTCCGCTGGGTGTGGTCGGTGAACGGCGACTCCGTCCTCAGGGGCGAGAGCGTGCTCCGTGACCGCGGCTCCGAGACCATCAATCTGCCGGACCGCGTGCTCACCGGCGATGCCACCAAGGGCGGCAAGGTCACGCTGACGGTCTTCGGGCCGAACAACAGCGACTCGATCACGCAGTCCTACGCCGCGTGCGAGGCGCCGAAGCCCACGGTGACGGTCTCGTCCGTGGCCGTGGCCGGTCAGCGCAACAACATGTGCGCCGACGGGCGTGGCCCCGGCGTCGACTTCAAGGCGACGATCTCCAGCTCCGCCCCGACCACCGTCAAGTACTACTGGGTGGTCAACGGCAAGCGCGAGATGCCCGACCTGGAGCGTCAGGTCAACGGCAGCGTGGACGTGACCTGGGGGATCGGAGGCACCCAGGGTGCCTCGGAGACCACCGGCTCCGTTCAGCTCGTCGTGTTCAGCCCGGACAATGTGTCCTCGGGTGCGTCCACCTTCTCGGTGACCTGCCCGCCCAAGGCCTGAACAGCCTGAACAGCCTGAATGGGCTGAACAGTTCGCACTGAACCGGGTGGTGCCTTCGGGCGCCACCCGGTTTCTTGTTGCCGGTACTACGCTTTGCACAGTAGTGTGCATGCATGGATAGCAGCCAGCTTCTGAAGGGCGTGCTCGACCTGGCCGTGCTGGCCGTGCTCAACGAGCGCGACGGCTACGGCTACGACGTCGTGCGCAGGCTCAGGGAGGCCGGCCTGCACGACGTGGGCGACGCGTCGGTGTACGGCACACTGCGCCGCCTGTTCAAGGCGGGAGCGCTCAACTCCTATGTGGTGGCCTCCGACGAAGGGCCGCACCGCAAGTACTACGGGCTCAACGACGTCGGCCGGAGCATGTACGCCTCGTCGGCCAAGACCTGGGCCTCGTTCGCAGCCACGATGGATTCCCTGCTCAAGGAGGGGCACGCATGACCACGCCCGACGAGTACGCACAGGCCGTCCGGGATGCTCTCGCGGATCACCCCGAGCGGGAGGAGTTGCTGGAGGACCTCGACGACCACCTGGCCGAGATCGCGGCCGAGTCGGACGTTCCGCTGGAGGAGCGGCTCGGGCCGCCGGAGACGTACGCGGAGGAGCTCGTGGCCGCCTACGGGGGCCGGCCGTCGAGCCGGCAGCGGGGCCGTGTCCGCATCCGGGAGCGGGTGGCGGCCCTGCACGTGCTGATGCTGCGTTCCGCGCCCTACAGCCGTCTGGTGGCCTTCCTGCCTGACCTGCGGCCCGGGTGGTGGGTGCTGCGCGGCTACCTGCTGGCCATGCTCGTGCTCTCGGCGGTCTACAACGGCAGGCTCGTGCCGAAGAACCTGCTGGAGTGGGTCGTGGCAGGGGTGGGCGTCTGGGTCTCGGTCTGGTTCGGCAGCCGGGCGCGTGGGCGGATGCTGCTGCCGTTCGTGGTGGCCGTCAACGCGGTCGCCACGCTGGCACTGATCGGCGGGATGATGGGGATGGCCAAGGATTCGGCGCGGCTCGACACCTACAACTCCTCCGACTCTCCGCAGGTGACCATGGCGGCGGTGTCGTCGCCCGGCGACGAGGTCTACAACATCAAGCCGTACGCCAAGGACGGCACCCCGCTGACCGACGTCTACCTCTACGACCAGGACGGCAAGCCGGTCACCACCAACCCGGAGTTCCACGGGTACAAGGTCGACCGCTCGTGCGGCGAGCCGATTCTCAACCGCTACCCGCTCCCGCTGGTCGCCGACGAGGGCGTGGACGAGTCGACCACCGCGCTCGCCCCGTCGAGCTGCCCGGCGGTCATCCCGACGGAGGCCCCGCCGGTCAAGCCAGTGGAGAGCCCGTCGCCGGTGCCGACGCCGTTGAAGTCCCGGTGATCGGGCAGCATCGGTGTCATGAGCTTCGTACCTCCTGGCACCGGCTGGCCCGGCGACCCCGCGACCGCTGACACCCCGGTCGCCCACGACCCCGTGGACGTGCGCCGTCTCGCCGCCACCAGCGGCACCCTCGCGGAGCTCACGGCCAGGCAGTCCGTCTGCCGTGCCTGCCCGCGTCTGGTGGAGTGGCGGGAGGACGTCGCCGAGGTGAGGCGGCGCGCGTTCATGGACGAGACGTACTGGGGCCGGCCGGTTCCGGGCTGGGGTGACGAGCGGCCGCGCGTCCTGCTCGTGGGCCTCGCCCCGGCGGCGCACGGCGGCAACAGGACCGGCCGGATCTTCACCGGCGACCGCAGCGGCGACTGGCTGTTCGCCTCGCTGTACCGCGTGGGGCTGGCCGCGCAGGAGACGAGCACGCACGCCGGCGACGGCCAGCGGCTCATCGGCGCGCGGGTGCTGGCGTCGGTGAGGTGCGCGCCACCCGCCAACAAGCCCACCACGGAGGAGAGGGCCGCCTGCTTCCCGTGGCTGTCGCGGGAGCTGGCCCTGGTGGCGCCGAGCGTGCGGGTGGTGGTGGCGCTGGGCGGGTACGCCTGGCAGGCCGTCTGGCCCGCGCTCAGGGACGCGGGGTACGTGCTGCCGCGCAGCAGGCCGCCGTTCGGGCACGGCGCGGAGGTCGGCGTCGAGTACGGGGGAGCGCCGGTGACCCTGTTGGGCTGCTACCACCCGAGCCAGCAGAACACGTTCACCGGGAAGGTGACCGCCGAGATGCTCGACGAGCTCTTCTCCAGAGCCAGGGAGTTGGCGGTGTGACGCGTTGCATGGCCCCCGCATTGGCGTTTCCGGACCCATCTGGCGTAGGCTTGTGAATGCTTTCACAAGCTCCACGAGGGGTGGGCCTCAAGATGAACAAGCACATCTTGATCGTCGGCGGTGGTTACGTCGGCCTCTACACGGCGCTCCGGCTCCAGCACAGGCTCCGCGGCGAGCTGCGCGACGGCTCCGTACGCATCACCATCATCGACCCTCAGTCCTACATGACCTACCAGCCGTTCCTCCCAGAGGCGGCGGCGGGCAACCTGTCGCCCCGACACGTGGTCGCGCCGCTGCGGCGGATCCTGCCGAGGGTGCGGATCCTCAACGGCACGGTCACCAAGGTGAACCACTCCGCGCGGACCGTCGCCTTCCAGCCCGCGGAGGGTGAGCCGCGCGAGGTGGCCTACGACGTCATCGTGATGGCCGCGGGGTCGATCTCGCGGACGCTGCCGATCCCCGGCCTCACCGACATCGGCATCGGCTTCAAGACCGTGGGCGAGGCCATCGCGCTGCGCAACCGGGTGCTGCACCTGCTCGACGTGGCCGAGTCGACCGAGGACCCCGAGGTGCGCCGCAGGGCGCTGACGTTCGTGGTGGTCGGCGCCGGCTTCGCAGGCGTCGAGGCGCTCGCCGAGCTGGAGGACATGGCCAAGCACTCCACCCGCTACTACCGCAACATCAGGCCCTCGGACATCCGCTGGGTGCTGGTGGAGGCGACGAACCGGGTGCTGCCCGAGGTCGGCCCCGAGATGGGCAAGTGGACTCTGGAGCAGCTGCGCGAGCGCGGCATCGAGGTGAAGCTGGAGACCCGGCTGGAGTCGTGCGAGGGCGGCCACGTCGTGCTCTCCGACGGCTCGGAGTTCGACGCCGAGACCCTCGTCTGGACCGCCGGGGTCAAGCCCAGCCCGGTCGTCAAGGACGCCGACCTGCCGCTCGACGAGCGCGGCCGGATCAAGACCACGACCATGCTGACCATCGCCGGGGTCAAGGACGCCTTCGCCGCCGGCGACGCCGCCGGGGTGCCCGACGTGACGAACCCGGGTCAGTACTGCGCGCCCAACGCCCAGCACGCCGTCCGCCAGGCCAAGGTGCTGGCCGACAACATCGTCCGGCACCTGCGCGGGGAGAAGCTGGTCGATTACCGCCACAAGTATGTCGGATCGGTGGCCGGACTGGGCCTGCACCAGGGGGTCGCCAACGTCTATGGCGTCAAGCTTCGCGGATTCCCTGCGTGGTTCATGCACCGCACCTACCATCTGTCGCGGGTGCCGACGCTGAACCGCAAGGTCCGTGTCGTCGTCGACTGGACCCTGGCGCTGTTCTTCAAGCGGGAGACCATCTCCCTGGGCGAGATGGAACACCCGCGCAACGACTTCAGGGCCGCCGTGGCGACGATGCGCCGCTAGTCGACGAACGGCACCGCCCCGGCGCGCTCGCGCCGGGGCGGTTCTCGGTCACCCCTGGCACAGAGAGAAAGGGGTCGATCGGGTGGGGCTATCAGCGGTGACCGTGCTCGGCGTGGACAGGCCCGGCGTGATCGCCGCAGTCACCGGCTCGCTCGCTGACTGCGGGGCGAACATCCAGGACTCGACGATGACGCTGCTCGGCGGCCACATCGCGATGATGCTGCTGGTGTCGGGCGAGCTGAGCGCCGACGAGCTGATCGAGAAGGTCTGCGCCCCCGACCTGGTGGTGACCGCCTCCGCCGTGGCGGCCAGCCGCCACTTCGGCTTCCGGCCGAACGGCCTCGGCTACGTGCTGACCGTGCACGGCCCCGACCGGCCCGGCATCATCTCCGCCATCAGCGCCGTGCTCGCCGAGGTCGGCGGGAACATCACGGGCATGAGCACGCGGCTCACCGGCCGGCTCTACGTCCTGATCGCCGACGTGGAGCTGCCCGAGGACGTGGACGTGTCCGCGCTCATGCGCAGCCTGGCCGCGGTCGGCTCCGGGCTGGAGTCGGACATCACCTTCCGCCCCGTCGAGCCGGATCTGCTGTGAAGGGGACCGCCAGGGAGGTCCTGGGCGCTCCGCACCCCGTGCTGTCGGCTCAGGCCGAATCGGTGGACCCCACCGACCCCAAGGTGGTGGCCGCCGCCGCCGACCTGCTCGCCACCCTGCGCGGCGAGCCGGGCGCCACCGGCCTGGCCGCGCCCCAGATCGGCCTGAGCTGGCGGCTGATCGCCTTCGACGCCGGCGGCCACCCCCAGACCCGCTCGTGGGCCGGCGAGCTCGTCGTGGTCAATCCTCGCCTCACGCAGGCCGCACGCTGGCACGACGGACGCGAGGGGTGCGCGTCGGTCGCCGGGCTCACCGCCGAGGTGCCACGAGCGACCAGAATCACGCTCCTCGGACGATTGCCAGGAACCGGAGAAGCCATCACCATCGAGGCCGATGCGTACGAAGCCCGGTGCATTCAGCACCAACTGGACCATCTTGACGGGGTGTTGTTCCTGGACAGAGCGCCAGGAGCCCTATCACTTCACCGCAGACTTCACAGTTGTGACTCCTGATGCGAAGTTGTGCTCCTCGGAAGCATGGTCCGTTTCGTATGATTGCGGCGCCCCCGTAGCCCAATGGCAGAGGCAAACCCCTTAAAAGGGTTGCGATGCGGGTTCGAATCCCGCCGGGGGCACGACCGCAACCTATTTATGGCCCTTCTTTGTGACGTACGGCCCGCCATCCAATACGGGGAGTGAGAACGGCCCCGTTGACCTTGGGAACTCCCGGCCCGGCCCGTTCGTTGTCGAATCCCAGATCTGGCGTGAGTTGACCTAGGTGGCGGCCGGTCCAACAGGCTCGCCGCACAGGAGGCATCGATGGAGAGCAAGAACCCCGTATTCAGCCGGTCACGGCCCAACATGGGCTGGGCGCCCCCGGCACCCACGCCCGACCAGCTGCAACACATGTACGACTCCCCGTCGTACGCACCCCCGGTCCGCCCCGCGTACCGGGCGATGACCATCGATGACGTCGTCGTCCGTGGCTTCATCACCCTCGGCACGCTGGTGCTGACCGCCGCCGTCTCCTGGTATCTGAAGGTGCCCGGCACCTTCGCCGTCGGGGCGGCCCTGGTCGCGCTGGTGCTCGGCCTGGTCGCCTCGTTCAAGCAGAGCACCAACCCGGCGCTCATCCTCGCGTACGCGGCCTTCGAGGGCGTCTTCCTCGGTGTGGTCAGCCGCACCTTCGACTACGTCTTCAACGGAGTCGTGCTCCAGGCGGTGCTCGGCACCGCGCTGGCCTTCGGCGCGGTCCTCGCCGTCTACGCGCTGCGGGTCGTCAGGGTCACGCCGAAGCTGGTCAGGTACGTGGTCGCCGCCGGTTTCGCGGCCCTCGGCCTGGTGCTGGTCAACCTGATCGTCGGCATCTTCGTCGACGGCGGCCTCGGCCTGCGCACCGACTCGCCGATCGGCTGGATCTTCAGCGTCGCGATGATCCTCATCGGCTGCTTCTTCCTGCTGCTCGACTTCGACGCGATCGAGCAGGGCGTTCGCCAGGGCGCCCCCGAGAAGTTCGCCTGGCAGTGCGCGTTCGGGCTCACCCTGAGCCTGGTATGGATCTACCTTGAGGTGCTGCGCTTCGTCAGCTACTTCACCAGTAGCGACTGACCTCCTCGCACGCAAGATCGAGAGCCTCGCCGGATCCGGCGAGGCTCTCTGTCTTTGGGCAACCGAAAATCTACGTCCGGTAACGAATTGGCCCCAGCTTGGGGCTTGCCATTCGCGAAGCCGTGTTGCAGTGTCGAGCAAAGGACCTTAATCCGTGGAGGTGCCCATGTCCTTGAACCACTCACCGGAGACGCAGACGAAGCTGATCGCAAGGGTCCCGACGATAACGGGGCGCGAACTCCCAGAGTGGTTCCTAGCCATCGACAACGGCCCGTCCTTCCTGCGTTGCGACGAGCGCGCCAACTGGCTCGCCGACGAGCACGGGCTGTCGCACGGCTACGCCGCCGCGATCGTGCACGAGCACGAGCGGCACCGCCGTAACCGCATGGGCTTCATCTAGGCCCATCCATCCCCGCGCCCGTGCCTCCGGTACGGGCGCGGCGTCATGCTTCCACGGACCCAGGGCCGGGCCCCGCAGGCGCGGGGCCCGGCCTCTGTCAGCTCAGGCGCTCAAGGATCATGGCCATGCCCTGGCCGCCGCCCACGCACATCGTCTCCAGCCCGATGCTCTTGTCGTGGTGCTGCAGGCTGTTGATCAGCGTTGACGTGATGCGGGCCCCCGTCATGCCGAACGGGTGGCCGACCGCGATCGCGCCGCCGTTGACGTTCAGCCGGTCGAGGTCGATGCCGAGGTCGCGGTAGGAGGGGATGACCTGGGCGGCGAACGCCTCGTTGATCTCCACCAGGTCGACGTCCTCGATCGCCATCCCGGCCCGTGCCAGCGCCTGCCTGGACGCCTCCACCGGCCCGAGCCCCATGATCTCGGGCGACAGCCCGGTGACGCCCGTCGAGACGATGCGAGCGAGCGGGGTGATGCCCAGTTCGGCGGCGCGGACGTCGCTCATCACGACCACCGCCGCCGCGCCGTCGTTCAGCGGGCAGCAGTTGCCGGCCGTGACCGTGCCGTCGGGGCGGAAGACCGGGTTGAGCGCCGCGACGGCCTCGTACGTGGTGCCCGCGCGGGGGCCGTCGTCCTTGCTGACCACGGTGCCGTCGGGCAGCGTGGCGGGGGTGATGTCCTTCTGCCAGAAGCCGTCGGCGAGCGCCTTCTCGGCCAGGTTCTGTGAGCGCACGCCGAACTCGTCCTGCTCCTGGCGGGTGACGCCCTTGAACTGGGCGACGTTCTCGGCGGTCTGGCCCATCGCGATGTAGATGTCGGGGACGGCGCCATCAGCGCGCGGGTCGTGCCAGGTGTGGCCGCCTTCGGCGAAGGCCGCGGTGCGGGCCGTGGCCTCGGAGAAGATCGGGTTCTGGGTGTCGGGCAGGGAGTCGGAGCTGCCCTTGACGAATCGCGAGACCGTCTCGACCCCGGCCGAGACGAACACGTCGCCCTCGCCCGCCTTGATCGCGTGGAACGCCATCCGGGTGGTCTGCAGGGATGACGAGCAGTAGCGGGTGATGGTGGCGCCGGGCACGTTGTCGAGGCCCAGCATCACCGAGACCACGCGGGCCATGTTGAAGCCCTGCTCGCCGCCGGGCAGGCCGCACCCGAGCATGATGTCGTCGATCGTGGCGGGGTCGAGCTGCGGCACCTTGGCCAGCGCGGCCTGGATCATCTGCACGGTCAGGTCGTCCGGGCGGATGTCCTTGAGCGACCCCTTGAAGGCACGTCCGATGGGCGAACGCGCGGTCGCGACGATGACTGCCTCGGGCATGGCGGCCCCTCCTTTGTCAGCACTCACCAGAACTATATTTCAGTGCTGTCAGGAGGCCGGCGAGCGGTCAGCCGTACATCCCCGGAGCGGTGGCGGTGCCGTCGTCGGTGGCGTGCACCGCGCCCTTCTCGTCGCGCCACACCCGCCAGCCGTTCTGGCTGCCCGTGAACCACGACGGCGGGGCCGAGGAGGTGGGCACCCGCTTGCCGGTGGCGAGGTCGTACTCGCAGAGCGCGGCCACCGAGTAGAAGCCGGCGGCCTGCCCGCGCAGGGGAAGCGGCTTCGGGTCGGTGACGCAGAACGACCAGCCCCGCTGCTCGTCGACCGGGACGGACTGGCCGGTGGTCAGGTCGAAGGCGGTGCCCTTGGTGTCGTGCTTGAGGAAGCCCAGCTTGTCCATGCGCTCGGGGAAGGCCAGCCACCAGCCGGAGCCGGGAACCTGCGTCGAGGTGATCTGGCCGATCACCCGGCCGCTCGCGGAGTCGAGCCTGGCGAAGCCGCCGTAGGCCCCCTGCTGGTCGACCGGGCGGACGACGGGCGCGAGGCCGGGGTTGCCGCTGGGGTAGACGCGCACCACGGAGGGGCGCAGCCAGTTGATCGTGCCGTCGGCGATCTTGAGGGAGAACAGGCCGAAGGTGGAGACCTTCTTCGTCTGCGGGTTGGTGTAGGGCGCCACGTAACCGATGAGGTCGCCGCCGGTGGCGCCGAAGGCCCAGCCGCCCGACATGTCGATGCCGGGGCCGAGGGCCTGCTCGATGGGCTGCTGCCACTGCAGCTTGCCGGACCTGAGGTCGTACGACTCGATCATCGGGTGGGACGCCAGGCGTAGCAGCAGGACCCGTTCGGCGTCGGACCACTCGACCTCGGCGATGCCGGGCAGCTTCCAGAGCAGCTTGCCGGTCTTCGGGTCGAGCACCACCATGCGGGCCTTGGCCAGCGCGGTGTGCTCCGGCAGGCAGATGTACGGGCCGCAGCGTTGCGGGCCGAACGTCGAGTGGATCGGCCTGGTCCACCTCTGCCGGCCGGTGCGCGCGTCGCGGGCGATCAGGGTGGCGTTCCACTGGCCCTTCTTGGACGGATCGAGCGCGACCACGACGGCCTCGCCCTTGCCGGTCTCGACGACGGCGGGGGCGGAGACGCCCATGCCGGACAGCCTGCCCGCCATCGTGGCGGGGTGGGCCCAGAGCTTGCGGCCGTCGCCGAGGTCGAGGGCGACGGTTTCGAGGGTGCCGTCGGCCTTCATGGAGGTGGTGGTGACGACGCCGCCTGCCACGACCATGCGGCTGACCGCGTTGATCTCGGTGTTCTGCCAGGTCGGGAAGTCGGCTGTGGCCGCGTCGCTGCCGGAGCACCCGGTCAGGGCGAGGGTGCCTGCGAGTGCGAGGGCCGGTTTCGCGAGAGGGCGGAGCACGGGCAATCCACTCCAAAGAGACGAGGAGTGACGGCTCTGGCTCGGAGGGTCACCGGGGTCAGGCGTCGTTGAGCATCTCCCCGTTCCGCCGGCGGAACAACGTCACCCACTTGCCATGGGGGCCGGTCGCCCGCCCGGCGACCCGGGTCGCGGAGACCTCGGTGCCGGACTCCTCCGCGGCCGTAGCCGCCGCAAGGTAGATCGGTTGCAGTCCTTCGCCACGCGCAGGGTGCGGTTCGGGCCGCAACCCCAACGCAGCGCATACAGAAGGTAGCACCGCGTAAGCGGCCTGTGCGTAACCTCGGTCAGATGGGTGGAAACGATCCGGTCCGAACATTTCGCCCGGGTTTGTTGCGAATGCGGGGCCCAGAATGTCGGCGAACGCGACCGTACGGCCGCCCGCGTCCACCACTGCGACGGTCTGGGCGGCGGCGAGCTGGCGGCTCCAGCGCCTGGTCACCCAGCGCAGCGGCTGCCCGATCGGGCGGATCGTCCCGAGATCGGGGCACGTGCCGACGACGACCTCCGCCCCCGACTCGCTCAGCCGGCGCACCGCCTTGGTCAGGTGCCGGACGGCGACGGCGGGCGGGGTCTGGGTGATGACGTCGTTGGCGCCCACGAAGATGATGGCGACGTCGGGCTCCAGCTTCAGCGCCTTGTCGACCTGCTCCACCAGCTCCGCGGACGCGGCCCCCGACTTGCCGAGCACGCTGAGCATCACCGGGCGCTCGGCGACCGAGGCCAGCCCGTTCGCGATCAGCACGGCGGGGGTCTTGGCGGGATCCTTCATGCCGAGCCCAACAGAGGTGGAATCGCCCAGCATGACGAGTTTGAGGGGGATTCCGGGGTAATCGCCGTAGATGCCGTCGGAGGGCGGGCCGTCCAGGCCGTGCGGACGTCCGATCGCCTTCCTCGCGAGCAGGCCCTCCGCGAGCAGTAAGCCGTACGCCGTGGCTCCGAGAGCCGTCAGGCCGCCTCCTCCGAGCGCCGCAGCCGTCGCGATCCTCCGCGCGGCGCGCGCCACCCCCGGTGCCCAGACCATCTACGTCCCTCCTCAACCTGACTCGGCGGTAGCGTTTGCTTGAAAACTAGCTGAGGTCCTGCCACCCCAACGGGATCTCGGCCACTGGCAAGCTGACCAAGCTTCGGCAAAGAAGGAACACCTCGGTGCGTGTTTACGATTCCCTGGTCGAGCTCATGGGCAACACCCCGCTCGTCCGGTTGCACAAGGTCTCCGCGGGCCTGCCCGCCCAGGTGCTCGCCAAGGTCGAGTACTTCAACCCGGGCGGCTCCGTGAAGGACCGTATCGCCGTCCGCATGATCGAAGCGGCCGAGGCGTCGGGGGCGCTGCGGCCGGGCGGCGTCATCGTCGAGCCGACGTCCGGCAACACCGGCGTGGGTCTGGCCATCGTGGCGCAGCAGAGGGGGTACCGCTGCGTGTTCGTGGTGCCCGACAAGGTGGCGCAGGACAAGATCTCGGTGCTGCGCGCGTACGGGGCCGACGTGGTGGTCTGCCCGACCGCCGTCGCGCCCGACCACCCCGAGTCGTACTACTCGGTGTCCGACAGGCTGGCCAGGGAGATCCCGAACGCCTGGAAGCCCGACCAGTACTCCAACGTCAACAACCCCGACTCGCACTACCACTCGACCGGCCCCGAGCTGTGGGAGCAGACCGAGGGCCGGATCACCCACTTCGTGGCCGGCATCGGCACCGGCGGCACGATCAGCGGCACCGGGCGCTACCTCAAGGAGGTCTCCGGCGGCCGGGTGAAGATCATCGGCGCCGACCCCGAGGGGTCGGTCTACTCGGGCGGGTCCGGCAGGCCGTACCTGGTCGAAGGCGTCGGCGAGGACATCTGGCCCGCCACGTACGACACCACGATCTGCGACGAGATCATCGCGGTGTCCGACAAGGACTCCTTCAACATGACCAGGAGGCTGGCCCGCGAGGAAGGGCTGCTCGTGGGCGGCTCGTGCGGGATGGCCGTGGTCGCCGCGCTCCAGGTCGCGGCCGAGGCCGGGCCCGACGACGTGGTGGTCGTGCTGCTGCCCGACGGCGGCCGCGGCTACCTGTCGAAGATCTTCAACGACGACTGGATGGCCGACTACGGCTTCCTGACCACCACGTCAGAAGAGGGGCTGGTGGGCGACGTGCTGGCCCGCAAGGGCGAGGGGCTGCCCGAGTTCGTGCACGCCCACCCGCACGAGTCGGTCGGCACCGCCATCGCGATCATGCGCGAGTACTCGGTCTCGCAGCTCCCGGTCATGAAGGAGGAGCCGCCGGTCATGGCGGCCGAGGTGGTCGGCTCGATCGTGGAGCGCGACCTGCTGGAGGCGCTGTACCACGGCAAGCTCTCCTCCGACGACCCGATCTCCGACCACATGTCGTCGCCGCTGCCCACGATCGGCAGCGGCGAGCCGGTGTCGCGCGCGGTCCAGGCGCTGGAGAAGGCCGACGCCGCGGTGGTGCTGGAAGACGGCAAGCCCGCCGGGCTCATCACCCGACAGGACCTGCTGGCCTTCCTAGCGAACCACTAGGGCTTCCTGATCGACTCGATCACGGTGCCGAGGCCCTCGTGGCCGCGTCCCTCGGCGTCGGCGCGCTCGAACAGCCTGCGCAGCGCGTCCGGCACCGTGGTCTCCAGTCCGGCGTCCGCCAGCGCGTGGACGGCGTGGCCCATGCCGACCGCCTGCATGTGCAGGGAGTTCAGCTCACCCGGGTAGACGCCCGCCTCGAAGCACTCCGCGAGGATCTTGGCGAAGCCCATCGGGCCGTCACCGCCCAGCCCGGTGAAGGTCTCCTGGGCGAAGGGCAGGAAGTCCTTCGGCGGCACCCCCGACGCGCGCAGCAGCGCCATGGCGTGCATGTAGCTGGTCAGGCTGGACCAGAAGATGAGCAGCTGCGACTGGTAGTACGTCATCGCCAGGCCCTGGTCGGGGCCGACGTAGCTGATGTCGCCCAGCGCCTTCAGCGTGTCCGCGTGCCGGTCGAGGACGTCCTTGGGGCCGCTGTAGAAGGCGTACGCGCCCGGCTGGCCGATGCCGGGCGGCGGCACCATGATCCCGGCCGTCACCAGCGTGCCACCCCGCTCCGCCACCCACCCGGCGGCCGCGCGCAGCTCCTCGGGGGTGTCGGAGCTGAGGTTGACCAGCACCTTCCCGTCCAGCCTGGCGTCGCCGAGGCTGTCGTACATCGCCTGGTAGCTGATCTGGCTGACGACCAGCAGGTCGCCCGTCGCGGGCGAGGCGGCCAGCCTGGCGCCCTTGGCGACCAGCGGCTCCGCCTTGCTCGCCGTGCGGTTCCACACCGTCACCTCGTGGCCCGCCGCGAGGAACGTCTCGGCCATCTTCGTCCCCATCGGGCCGAGGCCGATCACTGTCACTTGAGTCATGGCCGCCAGCCTGGCGCGGGACGCTACGGAAATCCTTCGGGCCGGCTACGGGTTGTCCTAGGCGTGGTGGGAGTCGGGGTGGGAGTCGGGGTGCGTTTCGGGGTGCTCGGTCCGCTGGCGGTGTGGACGGACGACGGCAGGCAGGTCGAGGTGGCCGAGCCGAAGGTCCGCGCGCTCCTGGCCGACCTGCTGGCCAGCGGCGGCGGCCCCGTCTCCGTGGACCGGCTGATCGACGACCTGTGGCGCGACCGGCCCTCGCGCAACCCCGTCGGCACCCTCCAGGCCCGCATCTCCCAGCTCCGGCGCGCCCTCGGAGACCCCGCGCTGATCGTCCACGGCCCCTCCGGCTACCGCCTCAAGGTCGCCGACTCCGACGCCGACCGCTTCCGTCAGCTCGTCAACCGCAGGTCCGCCGATCTGCGCGAGCGCGCGGCCCAGCTCGACGAGGCGCTCGCGCTGTGGCGGGGCCCCGCGTACGCCGACTTCGCCGACCAGGACTGGGCCCGTCCCGAGATCGCGCACCTGGAGGAGAGCCGCCTGTCGGCCCTCGAAGAGCAGGCCGAGGTCCTTCTCGCGCTCGGCGCCGACGTCGACGTGTCCTCCCTGGCCGTCCGCCACCCCCTGCGCGAACGGCTGCACGGCCTGCACATGCGGGCCCTCTACCGGGCCGGACGGCAGAGCGACGCCCTGGCCGCCTTCGCCGAGCTGCGCGAGCGGCTGGCGTCCGAGCTGGGCCTGGACCCGTCGCCCGAGCTGGCTCGGCTGCACGAGGCGATCCTCCGGCAGGACCCGGCGCTGGCCGCCCAGCCGTCCCGCACCAACCTGCCGGCCTCGCTCGCGCCGCTGATCGGCAGGGACGCCGACGTCACGGACCTCCGCGACCTGCTGACCGCCACGCGCCTGGTGACCCTCACGGGGCCGGGGGGCGTCGGCAAGACCAGCCTCGCCCTGGAAACGGCCCGCACCCTCGCGACCCCCGCCCCCACTCCCGCGACGGGGCCCGCCGGCCCGCCCTCCGCCACCGACAGGCCCTCGGGTGAGCGGGGTGCGTCTTCCAGGGTGGCGCCGGTCGGGGTTGGCGCAGTGGAGCGTGGGGGCGGGTTCGCTGATGGGGTGTGGTTGGTCGAGCTGGCCGGGGCGGGCGATGTGGCGGAGGCGGTGGCCGCCGTGCTCGGTATCCGGGACGACGCCTCCGTCCCGCTGACCGAGCGGCTGGCCGGGGCGCTGGCGGGCAAGCGGATGCTGCTCGTCGTCGACAACTGCGAGCACCTGGTCGAGCAGGCGGCGGAGGTGGTGTCGCGGCTGCTGAGGGCCGCTCCCGGGCTGCGGGTGCTGGCCACCGGGCAGGAGCCGCTCGGGGTGACGGGCGAGCACGTGCGGGTGGTGCCGCCGCTGCCGGAGCCGGCGGCCGTGCGGCTGTTCGCCGCACGGGCCGGGGTCGAGCCAGGAGAGGCCGTCTCGACGATCTGCAGGCGGCTGGACGGCATCCCGCTGGCGCTGGAGCTGGCCGCCACCCGGGCGCGGGCGCTGGGCGTCCAGGAGCTGGCCGACCGGCTGGACGACCGGTTCCGGCTGCTGAACTCCGGGATGCGGGACGCGCCCGCCAGGCACCGCACGCTCCGCGCGATGATCGACTGGAGCTGGGAGCTCCTGGGCGACCACGAGCGGATCGTCCTGCGGAGGCTGGCCGCGCACGCCGACGGCTGCACGCTGGAGGCGGCCGAGGAGGTCTGCGCCGAACCCGGTGTGGACGTCCTCGGCGCCCTGGCCCGGCTGGTCGAGCGGTCCCTGGTGACGCCGGGGCCGCGGTACCGGCTGCTGGAGTCCGTGGCGGCGTACTGCGTGGAGCGGTTGCGCGAGGCGGGCGAGCACGACCTGATCATGCGGCGGCACGCGTCCTACTACACGGCGCTGGCGGAACGGGCCGAACTGCGCGGCCCCCGCCAGCGGGACTGGCTGCGCCGCCTGGACCCGGAAGTTGGCGCCCTCCGGGTCCAGCGGGACTGGCTGCGGCCGCTGCGCCTGGCCAACGCGCTCGCCTGGTACTGGTTCCTGCGTGGCAGGCTGGGCGAGGCCCGCCGGTCCCTGGCCGCCGCCCTGGAAGCCCAGGCGGGTACGGGCATGCCGGGCGCGGGTGGCAGCGAGGCGGCCAGGGCGTCGGTGTGGCTGGCGGGGACGGTGCTGAGCATCGGGGAGGTCGCGCCGCCCGTCCGCGTGAGCGGGCTGGACCGTTCTGGGCGGGCGCTGGCCGACTGGTTCCTGAGCCATGTGCACTGGGCGTACGGCGACCTTCAGCGGCATGAGGCGGCCGTCGGCAGGGCGCTGGAGGCGTACGGGGAGCTGGGGGACCGGTGGGGCGTCGCGGCGGCGCTCGGGCTGCGGGCCAAGCTCGCCCTCGTCCGCGGCGATCTGGACGCGATGCGGCGCGACGGCGAGCGAAGCCTGGCACTCTTCCGCGAGCTGGGCGACGGGTGGGGCCAGATCGAGGCGATGGACTCACTCGACAGGCTGGCCGAGATCCGCGGCGACTACGCGGAGGCGAAGCGGCTGCGGGAGGAGGCGTTGTACCTGGCGGAGGAGCTCGGCCTGGACGTCGCGTTCAAGCTGTCGGCGCTGGGACGCATCGCGCTGCTGGCGGGCGAGTACGAGCGGGCCGACGACTACCACGAGCGGGCCAGGCGGCGGGCGGTCGAGCAGTCGTACAAGGCTGCGGAGGAGCACGCCGTCCTCGGCCTGGCGCTGAGCGCCAGGCGGCAGGGCAGGTACGAGCGGGCGGAGGAGTACCTGCTGCCGTGGCTCGACTGGCTGCGGCAGGTCGGCGGGACCCCCGGCATCGCGTTCGTGCTGGCCGAGCTGGGCTTCGCCGCCGAGCAGCGCGGCGACGCCGAGACCGCGCTGTCCAGGCAGCGCGCCGGCCACGAGGCCGCGCGGGCCTACGGCGACCCGAGGGCGGTCGCCCTGTCCCTGGAGGGCCTGTCGGGCGCGCTGAGGCTGTCAGGGGACCCGGCCCAGGCCGCCACCCTCCTCGGCAGGGCGGAGGCGCTGCGAGAGGCCACAGGGGCGCCGCTACCCCCCTCCGAGCGCCTGGACGTCGACCGGATCGCGGCCGCCCTCCGCGACACGCTCGGCGAGCCCGCGTTCGAGCGGTGCTTCGCCGCCGGCCGCGAGGAGGGTCAGGGAAGGGGGAACTCCGCGGCCACTTCCCAGGCGCCCCCCGTGGACGGGCCCGCGTAGAGGCGGCCGCCCAGGGCTTCGACGCGTTCGGCCATGCCCACCAGGCCGAAGCCGCCGCCGAGGCGGGAGACCCGCGGGTCGGAGGCGGAGCCGAAGTTGCGGACGCGGAGCCGGGCCAGCCTGCCGTCGCGCCGCAGGTCGGCCTCGATCCAGGCGGCGCCGGGCGCGTGCTTGCGGACGTTGGTGAGGGCCTCCTGCAGCACCCGGTGGACGGTGGTCATGACCTCCGGTGGCAGGGTGCGGTCGTCGAGCCCCGGCCCGATCTCGAACGCGACCTTCTGCCCGTTGACCGAGAACCGGTCCGCCAGGATGCGCAGGTCCGCCAGGCAGACGCCGGGGGTCCTGGTGGCTCCGTCCTGGGCCCGCAGGACGCCGACCAGCCGCCGCATCGAGGTGAGCGCGTCGGTGCCCGAGGTGGCGATCGCGTCCAGGGCGGGCAGGACGGCCTCCGGTTTGGTCTCGGCGACGGTGCGGGCGGCCTGGGCCTGGACGACGATGCCGGTGATGTGGTGGGCCACCAGGTCGTGCAGCTCTCTGGCCAGTTCGAGGCGTTCGGCCCGCCGCACGGAGTGGACGGCCTCCGCCCGCCGCTCCTGCTGGAAGCGGAGGTAGCCGCCGACGCCCGCGGTCATCGACCAGGCGAAGAGCAGCAGGAACGAGAAGGCGAGGGCCGAGTTGTGGTAGTCGCGCCCGATGGCCTCCGTCATGAGAACGACCAGCGCGACGACGGCGAGCGTCGCGGCCCGCCTGACCGGCTCGACGTGTCGCAGCACGCCGATGGTCAGGACGAGCAGCGAGCCGGTCTCGGCCGCGCCGGGCGCGCCGGCGAAGCCGGTGCCGCTGATGAGGACGGAGACGCCGAACGACAGTGCCAGCATGACGCCGAAGCCCTCGATACGGTGCTGCCGCCGCAGGACGACGGCCGTGACCCCGGCGACCCCGCTGATGGGGACGAGCCACTGGAGGCCGCCGTTGCTGACGGCGACGGCCACGTCCGTCAGCAGCATCAGGCTCAGCCAGCCGAGCATGGCGATCTCGCTGAGCCGCCTGATCCAGTAGATGATGCGCTTGGACTCCCCCACCTGATGGAGCCTAAGCCGGAAGTCGGACAGCCAGTATCAACCGTTCGGCCGAGTGCCGGCCGTGCAGGACCGGTCGTTCAGCGGAGGCGGCGGCAGCGGGGCCTGGCCGATGCTTGAGTCATCGGAAGGGGGCGGAAACGTCATGATTGTCATCGGGTTCACGTTGCTGGCCGTCGGACTGGTCGTCGGGGTGCTGCTGGCGGTGGCCGACCCCGTGCTGCTCTCGCGTATCAACGGAGAGCACGCGCAGGGCGAGAGCGGCCGCCACATCCACGGCGCGGACGTTGTGAGGCTGGCCCGCCGCGAGGAGCGGCACGAGCCTAGGGCAGCCTGATCCTGACGGGCTCGCGCACCAGGGGCATGGCCGTGCGAGCCGATGGGCGCCGTTGGGGAACGTGCGCCCGGTCGAGGGCCCGCGATCCGTTGGGGAACGGATCGCGGGCCGCTTTCGGTTACCGTGGGCGCTATGACCAATGGTTTTGAAACCCTGGCGATCCACGCAGGTCAGGAGCCCGATCCGCTGACCGGTGCGGTGGTGCCCCCGATCTACGCGACGTCCACCTACAAGCAGGATGGCGTGGGCGGCCTGCGTTCCGGATACGAGTACAGCCGGTCGGCCAATCCGACCAGAACGGCGCTGGAAGAGGCGCTGGCGGCGGTGGAGGGCGGGGTGCGCGGACTGGCGTTCGCGTCCGGCCTGGCGGCCGAGGACACCCTGCTGCGCACGGTGTGCAAGCCGCAGGACCACGTCATCATCCCGAACGACGCCTACGGCGGGACGTACCGGCTGTTCTCCAAGGTGAACAGCCGCTGGGGCCTGCGCTTCGACCCGGTGCCGCTGGGCGACCTCGACGCCGTCGCCGGGGCCATGACCCAGAAGACGAAGATCGTCTGGGTGGAGACGCCGACGAACCCGCTGCTCGGCGTCGCCGACATCGCGGCCCTGGCCCAGCTCGCCCACGACAACGGGGCGCTGCTGGTGGTCGACAACACCTTCGCCTCGCCGTACCTGCAGCAGCCGCTGGCGCTCGGCGCCGACGTGGTCGTCCACTCCACGACCAAGTACGTCGGCGGCCACTCGGACGTGGTCGGCGGCGCGCTGGTGGTGTCCGACAAGGGCCTCGGCGACGAACTGGCCTATCACCAGAACGCGATGGGCGCGGTGGCGGGCCCGTTCGACGCCTGGTTGACGCTGCGCGGGCTCAAGACCCTCGGCGTCCGCATGGACCGCCACTGCGACAACGCGGAGAGGGTCGTCGACCTGCTGCTCGCGCACCCACGCGTGACCCAGGTGCTCTACCCGGGCCTGGCCGAGCACGCCGGGCACGAGGTGGCCGCCAAGCAGATGAAGCGGTTCGGTGGCATGGTGTCGTTCCGGGTGTCGGGCGGCGAGGAAGAGGCCGTCGCGGTCTGCAACAGGGCGAAGCTGTTCACCCTGGGCGAGTCGCTGGGCGGTGTCGAGTCGCTGATCGAGCACCCGGGCCGGATGACGCACGCCTCGGCGGCGGGTTCACCGCTCGAGGTGCCCGCCGACCTGGTGCGGCTGTCGGTCGGCATCGAGACGATCGACGACCTGCTGGCCGACCTGACCCAGGCGCTCGGCTAGCGCGGCACCACCATCAGGAACAGGATCACCAGCCAGATCACCGACAGCAGGCCGCTGATGGCGGCGATCCGGCCGAGCTGCGCCTTCGCGTCGTCGTCCGCGCTCTCGTTGTCGAGCGTGCGGACGGCGCTGCGCAGGTCGCGGTCGATGATGACGATCAGCACGGCGGCCACGATGAACAGCGTCATCGACGCCGTCATGTACCACTTGCCGAGCAGCCCGCCGCCGAGGACCACGCCGAGCGCCACCCCGAACACCAGCACGCCCAGCGCGCCGACGGCGTAGATACGGGTGGTGCGCTGGACGAAGCGCAGCACGGGCACGTTCTTGTTGCGGATGGCGCGCGGCGCGGCCATCGTCACCGCCGTGAGCGGGCCGACGGTGAAGATGGCGAAGGCGATGTGCAGCCAGAGAAGCAGGGACGACATGCCGCAGAGACTAGTCTCCGACGATCTCGCCCGGCGTCTCGACACCCTCATTGCGCTTCGAGGAGCAGCGCATGACCAGCTCGGTGGCCGCGACGGCGACCACCATCAGCACGATCAAAAGAATCATGGCAATCATGGAGCTCCCCTCCTTCCCCGTGTCGGACGTAAATATCGTCCGTAATGACTAGACGCGCGTGCAACGGAATAAGTTCAGCGCGGGTATGGTTAGGCACCGTCCCTTTTTTCTTACCTTTTGGACACAAGGGGGTGCCGTCCATGGCCATCAGGCATGTCGAGCCGTACACCGACGAGTGGCTGCAGCAGCCGTCCTGCTATGTGCAGCGCGTCGTCGAGCTGCTCGGAGCCGAGGTCGGCGGCTGGTGGGAGGGCCCCTGCGATCCGCGTGACGCGACCGTCCACCTGTCCGACGGCAGCGCGCTCGTCTGGGACGAGGAGAGCGGCTGGCGGCTCGGCCGGTTCGTCTCCGGCGGCCGGGGCGAGCACACCGAACTCTCCGGGGTCCGCTACCTCGGCCACGGGCTGCTGCCCAGGCCGGAGCGGGTGCCCGCGGCGCTGGCCGACGCCCGCGCGGGCGTGGGCGCCAGCACCGCCTGGCGCCCCTGCTACCGCTCGCACCGCAACTGCCGCGACGGCTTCGACGTCGCGCTCACCTTCTACGCCGGCCTCGTCGACGCCTGACGCTCCCGCCTCTAGCGGGCGCGGCGCAGCCGCAGGAAGTCGCTGACCACGTACTCGCCGAGCCGTTCCGCGCTCGGGCTGAAGACGCGCCCGCCGTTCCTGCGGGCCACCTCGTCGACGAACTCCTTGAGCCGGTCGTCGGCGGCCAGCATGAAGATGTTGATGGTCGCCCTGCGCCGGGTCATCTTGTCGACCTCGGCCAGGGTGAGCTCCAGCGTCTCGTGCGACGGCGGCCATTCGAACGCCGAGCGCCCGTCGCGCATCAGGTGGGCCGTCGGCTCGCCGTCGGTGACCACGAGCACCACCGGCTCGAAGTCGGGGTGCCGGTCGAGGTGGCGTCCGGCGATCAGCAGCGCGTGGTGCAGGTTCGTCCCCTGGACCATGTCCCAGTCGAGGCCGGCCAGCTCGTCGGGCTGGAGCACCCGTGCGTAGTTCGAGAAGCCGATGATCTGCACGGCGTCCTGCGGGAACTTGGACGCGACCAGCGCCTGCAGGGCCAGCGCCGTCTGCTTGGCGGCGGCCCAGGTGCCGCGCAGCGCCATCGAGTACGACAGGTCCACCAGCAGGCAGACGGCCGCGGCGGTGCGCCGCTCGGTCTCGGCCACCTCGAAGTCGTCGACCGACAGCCGCACCGCGGTCGAGCCCGCGCGCACCCCGCCGTTGCGCAGTCCGCCGTTGCGCACGCCGTTGACAAGAGTGCGAACCACGTCGATCGGCTGCTCGTCGCCGAACCGCCACGGCCGGGACGACCCGGTCAGCTCTCCGGCGGCGCCCGCGTCGTGCTGGTCGTGGTCGCCGCGCCGGCCCGTGTCGAGTGAGGAGAACACCCGGCGCAGGGCCGTCTCGCCGAGCCGCCGCACCGCCTTGGGGGTCAGCTCCAGCTTGCCGCGGCGGCGCAGCAGGTAGCCCTGCTCCTCCAGCTCGCGCTCGATGCGCCTGAGCGCCTCCAGGTCGTCGACGGCCGAGCGGCCGAGCGCGCGGCGCACCGCGGCCTCGTCGATGTCGTCGATCCTGGCCCCCGGGTAGTCCTGGCGTAGCGCCGACTCCAGCTGCGTGAGGTCGGCCAGCTCCTCCAGCGCGGTGACGGCGTCGCCCATCCCCATGGGCTCGTCGCCCGCCATCCGCTCCGGGGTGTCCCAGGCGAGGTCGGGGCGGCGGGCGTGGAGCGCCTCGCCGAGCCGCCGCATCTGCTCCGACAGCCCGGCCTGTTCGAGCGTCTGGTTGATCAGGTTGCTGAGCTCCTCGCGCTGGCGCGGGGTCATCGAGGCGAGCATGCGCTGCGTGGCGGCGGCGCGCCGGGCCAGGATGTCGACCAGCTCGTCGAGCGTGCGCGGCTTCTCGGGGAAGAGATCGCCGTACTTGCCGATGAACGCGTCGAAATCGGCCTGCGTGTGCTCGCCCCTGGCGTCCTTGTCCAGCATGTCGTTCAGGTCGGACATCATCTGGCGGACCCGCTCCATCGCGGCCGGGTCGGGGTTGGCCAGGGCCTCGCGCAAGCCCCTGAACTGGGTGTCGAGCACCTCGCGCCGCAGCAGGTCGCGCAGCTCCTCGAAGGTCTGCCTGGCCGCCGCGGAGCGCCAGTCGTAGGAGCTCAGCTCCTGGATGGCGCTCGCGGTGTCGTCGGGCAGCGCGTCGAGCTCGCTCTCGCGCAGCCTGGCGTCGTCGGACGGGTCGGGGAACAGCTCGGCCCGCTCCTGCCCGATGGCCTTGTCGAGCAGCGCCCTGGCCCGCTCCAGCGGGCCGTCGAGCCTGCCGCTCTCGCGCAGCTCCCTGCGCCGCCGCCGGACCTCTCTGAGCATGTCGTCGAGGCCCTGGCGGTCCTGGGCGCCGGGCAGCCCTCGCCTGAGCAGGTCACGCAGGGCGTGGACCGGGGTGGACCCGGACAGGATCGCGTCGCCCATCTCGTCGAGTGCCGCCCGCACGTCGTACGGCGGGGCGAGGGGGTCGGGGCCGTCGTGGAACTCGCCATAGCGGTAGGCCATCACGGAACCACGCTAACCCGACTTGCCCGGTTACGCGGCGACATATACCTCCCACACCTGATTGATCTCGCCGACGCCGGGCACGTACTCGATCTGTGCCAGGACGGGGTGGTCCGCCGTCTTCAGCACCTGGGTGAGGTCCGCCGCCGAGCACGCCTTCTTGCCGAGGCCGCGCTTGTCGGCGTTGACCGGCTTGCCCGCCAGCCAGCCGTCGGAGCAGCGGGCGGTGGTGCGGCTGAAGCTCGCGGCGTGGGTGTAGCCGAGCTTGACGGTCCGGCCACCTGTGGTGAACAGCACCGTCGAGTCGCCGGCGCGCCGGATCGTGCCGCGGGCGGTGGCCGGGTCGGGCCAGGTCGAGAGGATCTCGCTGACCTTCACCGCCTTGCCGCCGCTGTACTCGACGCGGACGGCGGAGGGGCCCTGCGCCAGCGTCTCGGTCAGATCGCCCGTCTTGCAGCGGGTGGTGCCGAGGCCGTTGCGGTCGATGGCGACCTTGCCCTCGGTCTCCTTCAGGTCGCAGGCCACGGTCACCCTGCGGTACGACGCCCGACCGTAGTCGAGCCGCAACTCCTTGGCGTCGCGGACGGCCGTGAGCTTGTGCAGGGGCTTGCGGTAGGTGGCGGTGGCGGGCGTCAGGCGCAGCCCGGTGCTGCCGTCGCTCCACGCGTAGCCGAACGCCACCTTCGTGGTGGCGGCTTGTGCGGGCACGGCGAGGCCACCTAGGGCCAGGACGGCGGTGGCGCAGACGAGCAGGCGCATGGGACGGTCTCCCCCCGACGAAGTGATCTGACAGTCACTTTGACGCGCGAGACCGCCCGCTTGTTCACGTCCGGTAGACGCTTACCCCGTCCATGTCCTCCTTTGACAGGCGGCGCATGAGGTACAGGCCCTCCATGGCGAACTCGAGCGCCGCCGCGGCGTGACCGGGGGACTCGTCGCCCGCGCCCATGCCGAGCCTTGACATGATCTTGGAGAGACCGTCGACGGGACCGATCCGGCGCAGCAGCTCGGTGGCGGGCACCAGCTCGCCCGACTCCACCTGGTTGCCCTCGGCGAACTTGTCGGTCAGCGCCGACAGGTCGTGGCCGCCCAGGCGGGTCCTGAACGTCTCGGCGGTGGCCCTGCGCAGCAGGTGGGCGAGGATCTCGGTCTCCCTGCCCTCCTCGCTGACCTCGAACTCCACCTTCCCGCGCAGGCTGTGGACGACGCCGGGCAGGTCGCAGACGCGGGTGACGGCCTGCTCCTCGCCGCTGATGGCGGCCCTGCGCACGGCCGAGGCCGACGCGGTCTCGGCCGCCGCGATCGAGAAGCGCGCCGACACGCCGGAGCGCGCGTCGACCGCCGTGGACTCGCGGACCAGCCGGGTGAACCTGGCGATCACCTCGACCAGGTGCTCGGGAACGTCGGCGCCGATGTCGGGCATCGACTCCTGGCGGATGAGGGTGAGCTCGTCCTCGATCGTCAGCGGATAGTGGGTGCGGATCTCCGCGCCGAAGCGGTCCTTCAGCGGGGTGATGATCCGTCCCCGGTTGGTGTAGTCCTCGGGGTTGGCGCTGGCGATGAGCAGGATGTCGAGCGGCAGGCGCAGGTTGTAGCCGCGCACCTGGATGTCGCGCTCCTCCAGGACGTTCAGCAGCGACACCTGGATGCGCTCGGCCAGGTCGGGCAGCTCGTTGACGGAGAACACGCCGCGGTTGGTGCGCGGGACCAGCCCGTAGTGGACGGTCTCGGGGTCGCCGAGGGTGCGCCCCTCCGCGATCTTGATCGGGTCGACGTCGCCGATCAGGTCGCCGACCGAGGTGTCGGGCGTGGCGAGCTTCTCGCCGTAGCGCTCGTCGCGGTGCTTCCAGGACACGGGCAGCTCGTCACCCAGCTCCCGCGCCAGCGCCTTGCACCGCGTGCAGGCGGGCGCGTACGGGTGGTCGTTGATCTCGCATCCGTCGACGACCGGGGTCCACTCGTCGAGCAGGGACGTGACGGTGCGGATGAGCCGGGTCTTGCCCTGGCCGCGCTCGCCGAGGAGGACCAGGTCGTGCCCGGCCAGCAGCGCCCGTTCCAGGTGGGGGAGGACGGAGTCGTCGAACCCCACGATGCCGGGAAAACGAGGCTCACCCGCCCGTAGCTTGGCCAGCAGGTTCTCGCGGACCTCTGCCTTGACGATGCGATATACGTGGCCGCTCTCGCGCAGCTCGCGGAGAATACTGGGCTGATGCACGGGAACGAGACTACGTCCCCCGCGCGGAATGTGGCAGACAGTTTTACATCTGGACGAGATTCCAGATCTTGGCGATTCGTGACGATTCGTGCGCGTGCTTGTCCTTCTAGTGGGGAGAATCGGGCCTGAGGAACGTTGACCTGCGGAGGAGGCGAAACAGGTGGCACTTATGACGAGCCGCTTCGCCGACGGCCTCGCCGTGCGCTCCGATCTGGAGGAAGCGGCGGAGAGCGCGGTCGGGCAGGCCCTGTCGAGGCTCGGCGGCCGAGCCGACCTGGTCTGCTTCTTCATCTGCGGCGAAGACCCCGACGATGTCAGCCGCGCGGGGCAGCGGGCCATGCGCATGGCGCCCGACGCGCACGTGATCGGCTGCAGCGCCACCGGCGTCATCGGCGACGGTCAGGGAGTGGAACTGGCCTCCGCCGTGAGCGCCTGGGCGGCGACGCTCGACGGCGCCCGGCTGACCACGTTCGCCCTGGAGACGCTGACGGCCGAGGACCGGTTCGTGGTGGCGGGGCTGCCCGAGCGCGGCGCCGACGACCACGTGGCGATCCTGCTGGCAGACCCGTACACGTTCCCGACGGACGCGTTCGTGGAGCGCTCCGTGGACGTGCTCGGCGACCTGCCGCTGATCGGCGGCCTGGCCAACGGGCTGCAGGGCCGTGGCTCCGTCCGGCTGTTCGCCGACGGCGAGGTCTACACCGAAGGGGCCATCGGCGTGCTGCTGAGCGGCCCCATCCACGTCAGCACCGTGGTCAGCCAGGGCTGCCGGCCCATCGGGCCGTCCATGGTCGTCACCCGGGCCGAGGAGAACCTGCTGCTGGAACTGGCGGGTCAGCCCGCGCTGGCCCGGCTGGAGGACATCGTCACCGAGCTGGACGAGGACGACCGCGAACTGGTCGCGTCCGGGCTGCAGATCGGCGTGGCCATGGACGAGTACGCCGAGCGGCACGAACGCGGCGACTTCCTGATCAGGGGGGTGATCGGCATCGACCCCGAGCGGGAGGCCGTGGCCATCGGCGACGTGGTCGAGATCGGCAGGACCGTCCGCTTCCAGGTGCGCGACGCCGCCACCGCCGACGAGGACCTGTACGACCTGCTCGACGCCCACCGTGAGGAGCTGGGCAAGGTGGAGGGCGCGCTGCTGTTCTCCTGCAACGGACGGGGCTCGGCGATGTTCGGCACCGCCGACCACGACCCGGTCGCGCTGCGCGACACGCTCGGCCCGATCGGCATGGCCGGCTTCTTCGCCGCGGGCGAGGTCGGGCCGGTGGCCGGGCACAATCACGTGCACGGCTTCACCGCCTCCGTGCTGGTGTTCTCGTCCGCCGCGGCGGGCCAGTGATCCTCGCGATCGACGTCGGCGGCACCAAGATGGCCGCCGGGCTGGTGAGCCGCGACGGGACGGTGACCGCCTCAGCGCGCACCGCGACCCCGCAGGACGCCGACGCGGAGACCCTGTGGAAGACGCTCGTGCGGCTGGTCGAGCCCTTCGCCGACGGCGTCGAAGGGGTGGGCGTGGGCTGCGGGGGGCCGATGACGTGGCCCGAGGGGGAGGTCTCGCCGCTCAACATTCCCGGCTGGCGCGGCTTCCCGCTGCGCGCCAGGCTGGCCGAGCGCTTGCCCGGCGTCCCGGTGCGCGTCCACAACGACGCGATCTGTCTCGCGCTGGCCGAGCACTGGCAGGGGGCCGGGCGGGGCAGCCGGGACATGCTCGGCATGGTCGTCTCCACGGGCGTGGGCGGCGGCCTCATCCTCGGCGGACGGCTGGTCAACGGCGGCACCGGCAACGCCGGGCACATCGGCCACGTCGTGGTCGAACCGGTGGGCGGACCACCCTGCGGCTGCGGCGGGCACGGATGCCTGGAGGCCGTCGCGAGAGGCCCGGCCCTGGCCGCCTGGGCCCAGGCTCAGGGCTGGGTGCCTGACCGGCCTCTCAGCGTGGTGGGCGACGGCGTGGACGTGCTGCCGTACCTGGAGGACCGGGCCGTCACCGGGCGCAAGCTCGCGGCCGACGCGTGGGCCGGTGACGCGGTGGCGCTGTCGGCGATGCGGCGGGCGGGGCGGGCGCTCGGCGTCGCGATCGCGTCCGCCACCCACCTGTGCGACCTGGAGCTGGTCACGATCGGCGGCGGGCTGTCGCAGGCGGGCGAGCTGCTGTTCGGGCCGCTGGAGGAGGCGCTGCGCGAGCACGCCAGGATGGAGTTCGCCGCCCGGGTCCGGGTCGTCCCCGCGGCCCTGGGCCAGGAGGCCGGGCTGGTCGGCGCCGCGGCCCTGATCGTCCGCGACCACTAGCCGGGCCGTACGCGTGGCCGGGCTGTCTTGTAACGCTTCGCCGAGCTTCGTCCAAGCAGGGATGTAGATCGACGAAGGGAGCACGGCCGGTGCGTCGCAAACAGGCGGAGATCGCCACGGATCCCGTGGCGTTCGAAGCGTTCTACCGGCGGCACGTCGAGGCGGTCACGCGTTTCCTCGCCCGCCGGGTGGACGACCCGCACACGGTCGCCGACCTGGTCGCGGAGGTGTTCGTCGCAGTGCTCGACTCGGCTCACACCTACCGTTCCGGGCTGGGCAGCGAGATCGCCTGGCTGTACGGCGTGGCACGCAACACCCTCTCGGCCGAGCGGCGCCGGGCGTTCAGGGAGTCCCGGCTGGCCGACCGCGTGGGCGGGCGGCGGCTGCTGGACGCCGACGACGTCGCCAGGATGGAGGAGCGCATCGACGCGGCAGAACCCGCACGGCGGGCCTTCGAGGCCATGGCCGGATTACCCGAGGGTGAGCGCGCCGTGCTCGAACTGGTCGCCATCGACCAGCTCACGGTCACGGAGGCCGCGGCCGCTCTCGGCATCCGGCAGGGGACCGCCAGGGTCAGACTGCACCGTGCCCGCCAGACCGCCCGCCAGACGCTCAAGGACGTGCCCCTCGTCATGGAAGGAACAACCCGATGAGTTTCGAGGAGCGCCTGCTGATGGAACTGAAGACAGAGATCGCCTCGCGCCAGGCGAAGCGCCGCCGCTTCACCGGCCGCCGCCTGTTCGCGGGGGCGGCGGTGGCCGGGCTGGCCGCGGCGGCCGCGATCGCCGTGCCGCTGCTGACCGGCTCGGAGACCCCGGCGTACGCGGTGACCAAGAACGGCGACGGGACGATCCGCGTCCAGATCAACGAGTTCAGGGACGCCGACCAGCTGGAGACCGACCTCAAGAAGCTGGGCGTCACGGCCGACGTGACCTACATCAAGCCCGGCAAACGGTGCGAGCCGTCGAGAGGGCAGGTCATCGGAGAAAAGACCTCCGACAAGAACGCACCTCGCGAGGAGGTCTTGAAGGCCATGAGGGAGAGCACGTCCTACAAGGCGGTCCACATGCGTGACGGGGGCGCGGACATCGATCCCTCATACGTCAAGCCGGGGCAGACCCTGGTGATGGAGTTCACCGAGAACGAGGACCAGACGTCCGGGCCGGAGAAGCCGCGCGTGCTCTGGCAGTTCGGCGGCTACGTGGTGCAGGGCCCGGTGAAGCCCTGCAAGATCATCGACGACCCGTCCTGGAACGACCTCGGGGGCCCCGAGGGGCAGCCGCCCGCCGGTAGCTGACGCTCCGGCGAGCGGCCCCGCGGAGAGGTACGGCCAGGCGCCGCCGTACCTCTTCGGGTCAGGTGACGGCGGGCTTCTTCGGCTGGAAGAGCCACGCGTCGAACAGCGGCTTCAGGTCCTTGCCCGAGAGCTGCTCCGCCAGCGCGATGAACTCATCCGTGGTGACATTTCCGTACTTGTGCTGCTCTGTCCACGTCTTCAGCAGCTTGAAGAACGTCGTGTCGCCGACCGACTTGCGCAGCGCGTGCAGCGTCATGCCGCCCCGCGTGTAGACCGAGTCGTTGAACAGGTCCTTCGGCACGGCGCGCCCCGGCGGGTACTTCCACATCGGGTCGGAGTCGGGACGGTCCAGGTACGCCCGGAACATGTCGTCGGCGCTCGTCTTGCCCGTGTGCTCGGACCACAGCCACTCGGCGTAGGTGGCGAAGCCCTCGTTGAGCCAGAGGTCCTTCCAGCGGCTGATGCTCAGGCTGTCGCCGAACCACTGGTGGGCCAGCTCGTGGGCGATGATGCCCTCGTCGGGCTGGAAACCGCCGTACAGCGGCTTGGTCTGGTTCTCCAGGGCGTACCCGGCCGGGTAGTTGTCGACGATGCCACCGGTCGAGGAGAACGGGTAGCGACCGAAGACCTTGCTCCAGTAGTCGGTGACCTGACCCGAGATCGTGTACAGCTTGTCGAGCGAGCTGCGGTACTTGGGATCGACGGCGGCCAGGTTCGGGATGCCCATCGGGGTGGTGCCCTTGCGGAGCTCGAACTTGCCGATCGTGGCGGTGGCCAGGTAGGTCGCCATCGGGTGCTTCTCGCGCCAGGCGAAGGTGGTGCGGCCCGCCTTGGTGGTGGGCGGCGTCACCATCTCGCCGTTGGCCAGCGCGGTCGTGCCCTCGGGCACGGTGATCGTGAAGTCGTAGGTGGCCTTGTCGGCCGGGTGGTCGTTCGAGGGGAACCAGGTCTTGGCCCCAGCCGGCTCGCAGGCGACGAACGCGCCGTCGGCGGTCGGGATGAAGCCGTACGTGCCGAGGTTGGAGGAATCCTTGATCGGCGCGGGGACGCCGGAGTAGGTCACCTTGACGGTGAAGTTCGCGCCCTTGGTGAGCGGCTTGGCCGGGACGACGGTGAGCTCGTCGTTCTTGCGGGAGAACGTGGCCTGCGTGTTGTCGACCGCGATCTGGCTCACCTCAAGCCCCGACAGGTCGAGGTTGAAGCTCGACAGCGCCTGGGTGGCGCTGGCCTGGATGGTCGCGACGCCGTCGAGGTGCTTGGTGGACGGCGTGTAGTCGATCGCCAACCCGTAGTGGGCCACGTCGTAGCCGCCGTTGCCGTCAAGCGGGAAGTCGGCGTCGCCGATTCCCGCTTCCCCCGCGGTCTTCGCCGGTGAGTGCGGCACGGGCGCCGCGGCGGCCCCATTGCTCGGCGAGCAGGCGATCACGCTCAGTAGCGCGGCGATCGGCGCGGCTGCGTAGTGCTTGAACCCCATGGACTCTGACTCCCCCTTCTGTCCGGGCATGCAGCCTATGACAAAAGAGCAGGTCAGACATCTATAACCAGAGCTTTGGCCACCTGATCACGCAGCGTGTCCGCCCGCGCCGGTCGAGCCGGATTCACAGTGCGCACAGGGATTGTGGCCACCTGTGACCATGGTGGCCACCATCACATTTGGGCAAAGTTAAAGATTTCCCCTGCGCTCCTGCTCGCGCTCGATCGCCTCGAACAGCGCCTTGAAGTTGCCCTTGCCGAAGCCGAGCGACCCGTGCCGCTCGATCAGCTCGAAGAACACCGTGGGCCGGTCCTGCACCGGCTTGGTGAAGATCTGCAGCAGATAGCCGTCCTCGTCCCTGTCGACGAGGATCCTGCGCTTCTTCAGCTCCTCGATCGGGGCTCGCACCTGACCGATGCGCTCGCGCAGCTCGGGGTCGTCGTAGTAGGAGTCGGGCGTGTCCAGGAAGCGCACGCCCGCGGCGCGCATGTGGTCGACCGTGGTCAGGATGTCGTTGGTGGCCAGCGCGATGTGCTGCACGCCGGGGCCGCCGTAGAAGTCGAGGTACTCGTCGATCTGCGACTTCTTGCGGCTGATCGCGGGCTCGTTCAGCGGGAACTTGACCTTGCGGGTGCCGTCGGCCACGACCTTCGACATCAGCGCCGAGTACTCGGTGGCGATGTCGTCGCCGACGAACTCCGCCATGTTCGTGAACCCCATCACGTTCTGGTAGAACGCCACCCACTCGTCCATCCTGCCGAGCTCGACGTTGCCCACGCAGTGGTCGACGGCCTGGAACAGGCGCCCGTTCCGCACGTCCGGCGAGGCGACGAGCGGTTCGGCGTCGACGTAGCCCGGCAGGTACCTGCCGCCGTAGTTGGACCTGTCGACCAGCGTGTGGCGGGTCTCGCCGTAGGTGGCGATGGCCGCGACGATGACCTTGCCGTGCTCGTCCTCCAACGTGGACGGCTCGGCCAGCCCGGTGGCCCCGTGCCTGACCGCGTGCTCGTACGCGGCCTCCACATCGGGCACCTCGATGGCCAGGTCGATCACACCGTCGCCGTGCTCGGCGACGTGCCGCGCCAGGTCGGTGCCCGGCCTGACCGAGGCCCTGAACTCGAATCTGGCGCTGCCCGAGGTCAGGACGTAGCCGACCTCGTCACGGCTGCCGTTCTCCGGCCCGCGGTAGGCGACCAGCCGCATGCCGAACGCGGACGAGTAGTAGTGGGCAGCCTGCTTGGCGTTGCCCACGGCGAACACCACGGCGTCCATGCCGTTAACCGGAAAGACATCACTCATGCCACTAACTCTCGATTTAGATGGACGAGTTGTGCAACAGTTACTTCGTCGAGTGGACAACATGCCCAGTGAAGCGGCGAAACCCCGGGAAGGTGTGTGCAGCATGACGATCGACCAGCTGGACGCCCGCCTGATCGCGCTCCTGGCCGCCGAGCCGAGGCTGGGCGTGCTGGAGTGCTCACGCCGGCTCAAAGTGGCCCGCGGCACCGTGCAGGCGCGGCTCGACCGGCTCCTCGCCCGGGGCGTGATCACCGGGTTCGGCCCCGACATCTCGCCCGCGGCGCTGGGCTACGACGTGACCGCGTTCGTCACCATGGAGATCCGGCAGGTCGCCGGGCACGACCCGGTCGCCGACAGGCTGGCGCACATTCCCGAGGTGCTGGAGGTCCACACGATCACCGGCGGCAGCGACCTGCTCTGCCGGGTGGTGGCGCGCACGAACTCCGATCTGCAGCGGGTCATCGATCAGATCGTCGAGGTTCAAGGGGTGCTCAGGACATCCTCAATCATCGCTCTTGACACTCCCGTTCCTTACCGAGTGTTGCCATTGGTCGCCGACGTCCCCCGCCGCCGGGAGGGCTAGCCGTACCATCGCTGAGGGACGAGGCACCGGAATCGATCGCCTAACCTTGACGTTTGCCCAGCTGGCGCGGGTTTAGCGGAGATGCGATCGGGGGGCGCGGTGCGGAGCGGTGGTGAGAAGGGCATGCGGAAACGGCGGGTTCTTCGCTTTCTGGTGATTGCTTGCGGCGCGGGGATCGTGATAGGCGCCACGCTTTTCGGAATCGCGTGGGCGATGACCCCGATTCCCGACAGCACCCAGAAGGAGGCCACCGCCCAGGGGTCGGTGATCTACTACCGCGACGGCAAGACCGTCCTCGCCAAGCAGGGCGTCAACCGCAAGAACGTGCCGCTCGCCAAGGTGCCGCAGCACGTCCGCGACGCCGTCATCGCCGCCGAGAACCGCTCGTTCTACGAGGACAGCGGCGTCTCGGTGAAGGGCACCGCGCGGGCCGTCTGGTCCACTCTCACCGGCCAGCAGCTCCAGGGCGGTTCGACGATCACCCAGCAGCTCGTCAGGAACTACTACAGCGGCCTGAGCCAGGAACGTTCCATAACGCGCAAGTTCAAAGAGATCCTGATCTCGATCAAGGTCGATCAGTCCAAGCCGAAGGACTGGGTGCTGGAGCAGTACCTCAACACGATCTACTTCGGCCGCGGCGCCAACGGCGTCGAGTCGGCCGCCCAGGCCTACTTCGGCAAGGACGTCGACAAGCTCACCGTGGCCGAGGGCGCCTACCTGGCCTCGGTGATCCAGCAGCCCAGCCGGTTCGCCGACCCCAAGGGCGCCGACCTGGCCGCCGTCCAGGCCCGCTGGAAGGGCGTGATCAACGCCATGGGCCAGACGGGGGCGCTCACCCCCGAGCAGGTGGCCGGCGAGACGTTCCCCACGCTCAAGTCCCCGAAGAAGCCCTTCGAGCTCAAGGGCCAGGGCCGGTACATGCTCGAACAGGTCACCGCGGAGCTGAACCGGCGCGGCTACACCGACGAGGACATCAGCAGCGGCGGCCTCAGGGTCGTCTCCACCTTCGACAAGAAGCTCATGGACGCCGCCGGGCGGGCCGTCAAGCAGGTGCTGCCCTCGGCCACGCCGAAGAAGGTGCGCACCGGGCTGGCCGCGGTGAACCCCGCCAACGGCGAGGTCGTCGCCTTCTACGGCGGCGACCCCGACAGGTCCCAGTACGACAACGCCTTCTCCGCCAAGGTGCAGGCGGGCTCCACGTTCAAGCCGTACACGCTGGCCACCGCGCTCAACAACGGGTTCGACCTGACGACCAGGGTGAACGGCAACTCGCCCATGCACGTCGCGTCCGACCCCGAGCACCCCATCCCGAACGACAGCGACCGCTCCTACGGTGAGATCGACCTGGTCGGCGCCACCCAGAACTCGGTCAACACCGCGTTCGTGGACCTCGGCCAGAAGGTCGGCCTGGACAAGGTCGCCAAGACGGCGGAGCAGGCGGGCATCCCGAAGGCGCAGATCCGGCCGCACCAGTCGGCCGCGTCGTTCCCGCTCGGCGTCGCCTCGGTGAGCGCCGTGCAGAACGCGTCCGGGTTCTCCACCTTCGCCAACGGGGGCGTCCACATGGAGGCGCACGTCGTCAAGTCGGTCACCAGGGCCGACGGCACCAAGCAGACGGTCAGGCCGGAGTCCAGGCAGGTGATCAGCAAGCAGGCGGCCGCCGACACCACGTTCGCGCTCCAGCAGGTCGTGAACTACGGGACGGGCAGCGCGGCCAGGCTCTACGACCGGCCGGTGGCCGGCAAGACCGGCACGACCGACCGCTCGAGGTCCGCGTGGTTCAACGGGTACGTCCCGCAGCTCGCGGTGGCGGTCGACATGTTCAGGGACGACAACAAGACCGTGGACATCCCCGGGTACGGCGTGCAGTTCGGCGGGCAGCTTCCGGCGCAGATCTGGCGGGCGTTCATGACCGAGGCCATGGCGGGCCAGGAGGTCGTGGACTTCCCGGAGCCGTCCGGCTACGGGTACCAGCCCGACTACCCGACCCCGGGCCCCAGCCAGCCCAGCCCTCAGCAGTCGCAGGACCCCGGCCCGTGGGACATGCCCACGCCCGACAGCACCGACCAGCCGTTCACCGAGCCGCCGACGCAGCGGCCCGACCGCAACAACCTGCCGGACATGCCGCAGCAGCAGCCGCAGAACGACAACCCGTCAACGGGCCGCCCGTCCGTGCCCACGGGGCCGCCCAACCGCGACCCCGGCGGGTTCCCACCTGGCCGCTAGCCAGGTGATCTCCCGCGTGGGTCACCCACCGGCCAGTTCGGCGCGCAGCGCCTCGGGGCTGGTGACCGGCGTGCGGCAGGCGAAGTTCCGGCACACGTAGGCGGCCGGTGCCCCGCCGATCGGCCCGCGCCCTTCCAGCAGGGCGGGCTCGCCGGTCTCGGTGGGCGTACCGGGGCCGAGGGCGACGACCAGGCCGGGGGCGGCGGCCAGCAGCGCCTCGCGGTGCAGCGCCCGGGTGCGCGGGTCGTCCGGCGGGCCGACGACGGCCACCTCCACCGGGCCCTACAGGGCCGCGCGGGCCACCGCCAGCCCCCACCCGGCTCACTGCCGCTGCGCGTGG
>NZ_JBEXUP010000083.1:0-39199 GCF_040614375.1 Nonomuraea sp. NPDC005983 | reverse complement strand
CCCGCTGCCCGGCGAGGCGCTCGACGCGCTGCGCGGCCTCGGGCTGGGCGCGGGCAGCTCGCTGGCCAACCCCCTGGAGGTGCCCGTGGGGCCGCGGGGGCGGGCCGACCTGGTGGAGCGGGCGATCTCGGCGATCGTCAGGCACCGGGCGTACCCGGACGTGGTGGCGCACGTCAACGTGCAGAGCTTCTTCACCTACGGGACGTCCGCGGAAGCGCTGCTGGAGTACGCGCGGCGGCTGGCCGCGGCGCAGAACGGACTGCCGGGCACCAGGATCACGCTGGTCACCAGGAACGGCGAGTGCGCGCCGCCGGGCGTCGAGGACGAGGTCCGGGCGATCGTCTCGGCATCGGGTGTCCCGGTCTACCGGAGCATGGAGGCGGCCGCGGTGGCGGTCGCCGCAGGTCAGCGATACCACGGAGGCATCGATGGGGCTGCTTGACGGCAAGGTCGCGCTGGTCACGGGCGGGGCCCGGGGGATGGGCGAGGCGCACGTGCGACTGTTCCTCCAGGAGGGCGCCAGGGTGGTGTTCGGTGACGTCCTGGACGAGGAGGGCAAGGCGCTGGCTGACGAGACGGGGGCGACGTACGTCCACCACGACGTGACCAGCCAGGACGACTGGGACCGCGCCGTCAGGACGGCCACCGAAACGCACGGCAAGCTCGACGTCCTGGTCAACAACGCCGGAATCCTGAAATTTCGGCGCATCGAGGAGATGTCTCCCAACGAGTTCGACCAGGTGATCAACGTGAACCTGAAAGGCGCCTGGCTCGGCATCAAGGCCGCGATCGCCCCCATGCGGGCGGCCGGTCGCGGCTCGATCGTCAACATCTCCTCCATCGAGGGCTTCATCGGGGCCGAGGGCCTGTCCGCGTACGCCGCCTCGAAGTTCGCCATCCGTGGCATCACCAAGTCGGCGGCCCGCGAGCTGGCGTCGTCCAAGATCCGGGTCAACTCCGTGCACCCCGGCGCGATCAACACCCCGATGGCGCTGAACCCGGAGATGATGGCCGAGGTGGACGCCGAGGCGTTCGTCAAATCCATGGTCATCAAGCGCTTCGCCAAGCCGGTGGAGGTCTCGCACGTGGTGGCCTTCCTCGCCTCCGACCGTTCCAGCTACTGCACGGGCAGCGAGTTCACCGTGGACGGCGGCCTGCTGACCGGCGCCGGCTACTGAACGCGGATTTAGCACCTCGACGTGTTTCCTGCCTCCCATGAATCGACGCACATTCATGCGGCAGGCAGGGCTGGCCGTCGGCGCGACACTTCCGCACCTGGGCGCCACCTGGACGGGCACGACTACCTCGACCTCGACCATCAACCCCGACGAGCTCTTCAAATCCGGCAGGTTCAAGGAGGCCGATCGAGGCTACGCACGCCTCCTGCAGCGGGATCCCGGAAACGCGCACGCCGTGGCAGGGCGCGGACGCATCGCGCTGCTGTCCAACGCGTTCGAAGACGCCGAGAAGTTCCTGACCAGGGCCGTCCGCTTGGCCCCCGGCGACAACTTCGCAAAGCGGCAGCTGGCGGAGTGCTACGTCCGGCAGGACAGACTCGACCGCGCGGTGCCGCTGCTCCAGGGCACCGGCGACGCGAGCGACGCGGCCTTCGCCACCCAGTACGCCAGCGTGACCGGCACGCCGTACGAGATGCGGGGTGCGCAGCGGACGCGCGTTCCCTTCGTGTGCGTCGATCCGCTGCCCTGCGTCGAAGCCGCGGTGAACGGGTCGGCCCCGAAGAGCTTTCTCATCGACACCGGGGCGACGCTCGCCTTCTCCAGGGAGACGGCGGAGCAGGCCGGACTTCGCGCGGTGTCGACCAGCACGAGCCATCCCGCCGGGCAGACCCTCACGACGTACCACGGCGTCATGGAGTCGTTCCAGCTCGGTGACGTCGTGCTGCGCAATGTTCCCGTCGTCTGGTACGACCTGAGAATGCCGAACCTGCCGGACGGCTCTCGGCCGTCGGGCGTCATCGGGACCACACTGCTCTATCACTTCATCGCCACGATGGACTACGCGAACCAGGCGCTCGTCCTGCGGCGGAAGACGGGTGCGCAGCTGCGGGATCTCCAGGCGGAGGCCGGGCGCACCGGAGCCGACCGCCTGCCGTTGTGGCTGGCGGGCGACCACATCCCCTGCACGCTGGGCAGCCTCAACGGCTACGGGCCAAGGGTGGCCTCCCTCGACACGGGAGGCATGGGGATGGGCGTCATGACGACCGAGGAGAACGCGGAACGAGCGGGTATCGAGATCGACTACGAGCACCCGAACGAGAACGGCGGAATATCGTTCTACCCGATCACTCCGGCCAGGATCAGCCTCGGCAGGGCGGTCGGCCGGAACATTCCCGGCGTCGCCGGCGGATGGCCGTGGATGGAGCTCTTCGGGTTTGAGACGATCGCCAACTTCACCCACGAGTTCTTCAAGCCCCACGCCATCACCTTCGACTACGCCGGCATGAACTTCTATATCGCGGGCAGGTAGCGCGCCACCTTCGGGCCCTGTTCCGACCTGCCCCGTCAGGCCGGAACAGCCTGTTCAGGTGATCTCTCGTCGCAGGTGACCGGGCTGCTCGGCGAAGACCGGTGGGCCATGCGGCCCTCTGCCGTACAAACTGGGCCGTATGACGGGAAGTGAGCTCGTGTCCGCGGCCGCGCTCGGGGACGCCGCGGCAGTCAGGCGACTGCTGGACTGCGGCGTGTCCCCGGACGAGCCCGACAAGTACGGCAGCACCGCCCTCTACCGGGCCGGCGTGCATGGGGACGCGGGCATCGTGCGCATGGTGCTGGCGGCCGGCGCCGATCCCGACAGGGAGAGCGGGGGAGACAGCGAGGGGCTGCCCCTGTGCGCCGCCGCGTCGTGGGGGCACCTCGAGGTGGCGCTCGCCCTGCTCGACGCCGGCGCCGACCCCGACCGGCGAGAGGACGTCACGAGGACCGCCATGGCCGCTCTGCACTGGGCGGCCGCGTGCGAGCGCCTGGCCGTCGTGAAAGCGCTGCTCGACCGAGGCGCCGACCCCGACGCCCGTGACTCCTTCGGCCGCACCGCCCTGTCGCGCGCCGCCGAGCACGGCGCCACGGCCGTGGTCAGGACACTGCTCGAGCATGGAGCGGACCCCGCGGCGGCCGACGACCATGGCCGGCGCCCCGTCGACCTCGCCCGGGAGTATGCGGGCCGCGACATCGAAGCCGAGCTGCTCGCGCAGGCCGCCGAGTACGCCCCCCAGGGGGCGCAGGTCACCGTCCGCCGCGAGAGGTCCGAGGGAGGCGACGTACGGATCGTGGCCGAGGTGCGCGACAGCGACGGCGACCTCCGCTCGGAGCGTCATCTCGGCACCGGCCACGCCGAGATCGTCCGTCTTCTGGAAGCCCGTCCATAGCGTTCTCACGGCATGACGCGACGCACAGGCCCACGGACCGTAGGACGCGCCTCACCCAACGTGGACTCGGCTCTGAACCACGACACCGATAGATCTTTTTACCGTTAAGCATCCTAGTATGGACATTTCTGGCAAGCTCTTGGCCAGGCCTTTGCACTACGCGGACATACGGGGGGCTTACTTGACGCTGGGTTGACCTGCCCTTTTGTCACGGTAGCCGCCGTTCGTCACGGAAGACCACAGGCCTTCGGAGTTGTCACACCTGCCACAGAGTGCCCTCGGTGCCCCAACATGCGTGGATAAATCCGATCTTGCCCGGAAGGGTTCCTCAACACGTCCATGACGCCAGAGATGCAGAAGTTCATCGACCTCCTCGAGAGCCAGCTCGGCTACTCCGAGAAGGCCGGTGCGTACACCAAGTTCGGCCACTGGTACGGCAGCAACGTCGAGTTCGACGCCGACTACAGCTCAGCCCCTTGGTGTGACATGTACCTCTCGTGGGCCGCGTACAAGCTCGGCTACGAGGACTGGATCGGCCAGTTCGCCTGGACGGTCAGCCACGCCAAGTGGTTCAAGGCCCAGGGCGCCTGGGGTCACACCCCCAAGCCCGGCGCCCTCGTCTTCTACGACTGGAGCGGCTCCAACGACATCGACAAGATCGACCACATCGGCGTCGTGACCAAGGTCCAGGGCAACAAGATCTTCACAATCGAGGGCAACATCGACGGCGGCGTCGCCAAGCGCAAGGTGCGCGACACCAGCAAGGTCGTCGGCTACGGCTACCCTGAGCGGATCAAGGCCCGCCTCGACGAGGAGGCCGCCCAGAAGCGGCTGGACGAGGCGGCGGCCACGTCCGCCAAGGCGAGCACCGGCGACGGCACCCAGGACAGCCTCAGCTCCCTGATCCCGCACGTCGAACAGGCCGCTCCCCTCGCCGTCCGGCCCAAGCACTCGAACACCGCGCAGCAGGCACCCGCGCCTACCACCACCAAGCCGGCGACGACCGGCTCCTCCCCCACCGTCGCCCCCACCAGCGTCGCCCCCACCACCGGGGCCACCGCCACGAAGGCGACGCCCGCCAAGAAGGGCAAACACGCCAAGCCGGCGACCGCGGACACCCAGGCGATAACCGCCGAGCCTCTCCCCCAGGTGACCACCGCCTCCGCCCCGGCCCCGGCAGCGTCCCTCGGCTCTCCGGCTCTGATCGGCTCGGCCCTGGTGGCGGCGCTCGCCGTCCTGGCGGTGGCGAAGAGCAGGCAGCTCCGCCTCCGCCCGGCGGCAGCGGCGGCCTCCCCCGCCCCGAAGCCGGCCATCCGCCGTCGCCGCAAGTCTCGCGCCGCCCCTGCCCACGCCGCGACCTCCCGGACGGCCGCGATCACCAGCCCCGCCGCCGAGCGGCTCACACCCGCGCCCGCCGCCCCCGACATCAGGCGACTCCTGGCAGGGAACGCCGTCCCCGACGTCGGGCAACTCCTGGCCGCCGTGGAGGCGATCGCCATCCCGGAGGCGACGAGCCCGTTCGACGCCTTCGCCCGGCCCGCGAGACCGTCCCCCCGTCACGAACAGGTCCCGCAGCCGCGCCGGGAGATCCGCGTCGAGCCCTCCACCGGCGCGTACCACGGCAGGCGCCAGCGCCGGGACCACCCGGCCGACGCGACGTCCCGCTCCCTCCTGCGCGGCCGCGCGGAGACGCCGAACGCCCACCCGGAGACGCCCTACAGCCGCTCGGAGACGTCCATCGGCCACCAGGACAGGCCCTACAGCCGCTCGGAAACGCTGCACGGACGCCCCGACACGCCCTACAACCGGCCGGACTGCCAGGACACGCCGTACGGCCGCGCCGAACCACCGCACGGACACCCGGAGGCGCCCCTGCGCGGCCGCCGCCATCGCCCGGCGTCCGCCGACACGAACCACCCGGACGCGTTCACCCACGACACCCCGCTCCGCGGCCGCCGTCATCGCGGTCAGGCCGCCCCACCCGGGGCCCCGCAGGACACCACCCCGCGAAGCCGCCGTGACCGCACCCTCACCTCGGACACCCCGCTGCTCACCTCCCCCACCCCGGCAGCGTCCCTCCAGCCGCCGCCTCGACGGGAACCGCGTCTGACGCGCCCCGGCGGGGACGATCCCATCGGCGTCGCCGACATCTTCGGCCGACGCACCTACGCGACCGCCGACACCTGCGGCGACATCTCCGGCGACCGCAACGGCACACTGGTGGGCGCGGGCGCGGCGCTCGACAGAGGTGACATCGCACAGCCGCCCGCCCCCACCCGTCCGCGGCCACGAACGCCGGGCCCTCGCCGAGGCCGCCACCGCGCCTGACAGCTGCCGACCGACGCCCGCGACCGGAAACAGGCGATCCGAACGCGGGCAGGCGCAGCACGCCCGAACGCCCCCGGACACAGCACGTCCGGTCGGCCTCGTCGAGGTCGGTCGCTCTCGTGCGGCGGCTCACTAGAAAGCTTATGCCCGACATTTCACATAAGAGACCGAAAAGTCATCAGAATCGCCCTTAAGTCCGCATTAGAACTGCGCAACATAAAGGGACAAAGCGCAACTACGGCGTTATGGTTGCCAAAGAGCTGACCGTACGACAAACACGAAGGTCACCCAACATGGCCACCCTCCAGCAGCGCTTCGACGAAGCGCAGGGCATTCTCGCAGCCCGACTCAGAGAGATCCGCAACATGGCCGGACTCACCGGCCGCGACCTGGCACAACAGGCAGGATGGCATTTCTCCAAGGTCTCCAAACTGGAGAACAACAAGCAACTCCCCACGGAAGTCGACGTTCGCGAATGGTGCCGGATCTGCGACGCGGAATCCCACATCGTCGATCTCATCGCCAACGTCCGGAACATCAACACCTTCTACACCGAATGGCGGCGCCTCGAAGAGACCGGCATCGGCCACGTGCAGCGGTCGTTCCTCCCCCTGTACGAGCGGACCAACCAGTTCCGGATCTTCCAGCACAGCGCGATCCCCGGACTGATCCAGACCGAAGCGTACGCACGCGGCCACCTGTCCCTGATCGTCAACTTCAGGAGCATCCCGGACGACGTCGACAGGGCGGTCCAAGCGCGCATGAAACAGCAAGAGGTGATCACGACCGGGACGCGCCGGTTCGCGTTCCTGATCGGGGAGCAGGCGCTCCACACGCCGTTCTGCGCGCCCGGCGACATGGCCGGCCAGATGGACAAGCTCACCGAGGTGTCCCGCCGGGCGAACGTCAGCCTGGGCGTGGTCGTCTGGCGGGCCGAGACGGGGATCTGGCCGCCGGAGAACTTCTGGATCTACGACACGGAACAGGTCCGGGTGGACACGGTTCCCGGACAGGTCCGCGTCAAGGCGCCCGGGGACGTCGTGCTGTACGAGAAGGCGTTCCAGACGCTGTCCGAGTCGGCCGTCTACGGGGCCGAGGCGCAGGAGCTGTTCGCGTCGGCACGGCGGAAGTGGATCGGGCAGGAGTGACGGTCCGGCATGTTTCTCGGGGTCCGCGAGGAACATCGAGCAACATCGTGGACCCCCGGGAACGATCGTTCATAGCGTCCAGACATGGACGCTTTAACCCCCCAGCGCCCGGAGACGCGGAAAGTCAACGTCGTGATCAACGGCTTGACGGCCAAGGTCCCGAAGGACGCAGCCAACGTCTACCTGGTCGAAGCTCACCTGGATGAGCAGTCGCCCACCACGGCCACAAAGTCGATCTTGACAATCGACATCATGTTCGCCTGGACCTGGCTGATCGAGATCCTCGCCAACGGAGGTTGGGGCGAAGTCGTCGCGTTCGACATCGTGTACAAGAACTCTCCGCGATGGTCGCGCAACCTCGGCCGGATCGACGGCCCGACGAAACACCCGAACCCCCTCCGGCACACCCGGCCCGAAGACTGACGAACGCGACGTCCGGCACGGTCACCGTCGAGTGGCCGCCCTACGACCCGCGGGAACCCGGCCAGAGGATGCGGGGAGTCTGCCCCACCGGTACAGAGGCGCCAGGGGTCGTGGAAGGAGCCCTGGGGGTCACCGGATCAGCAGGGTCGTACCGTCTGCGGTGAGCTTGAGCGGGCCGAGCACACGCAGGAAGGCATTGCCGTGCGGGTGGACCTTGCCGTCCGTGTAGGCGCCGGGCAGCCACCCGGTGGCATGGGTGATGCCCGCGTCACGCAGATCCTCGCGGATGCGGCGAGCCAGCGCGGCGGCGACGTCCTGCCCGCCCCGCGCCTGACTGATCTGGAAGGCGCCGAACGTGAACCCGTCAGGTTCGCGATCATGCAGCCGGATCTCCACCCTGCCGACGACGTCACCGGCCCCCTCGCTGCCTGCCGGTCGCGTGCGGACTCGGGTGTCGCGAAAGTCCCGCACCCGAGGTTCGTCCTCGGGCTCGGCCACCCGCACCTCCACCCGCCCGCCCTCACCGGCCACAGCCAGGTAGAGGACGCGGTTGTCGGAGCACGGCGTGAGGAAGAAGTGCGGGCTCGCGCAGAGCGGGTCCCAGTGGTAGCCGTACCAGATCAGCGAGGCGGCCAGGTCGCGATGCGCCGCGGCCCAGACGTCATCGAAGAAGAACCACTGCGCGCAGCTGCTGTATCCGGCGATGATCGACATCTGCGCCACGTGCTCGCCCACCCGGATGCTCGTGCCCTCACGGCCACGCGACTGTGCGGACCGGACGGAATCGACCAGGTTCAGCGCGGCGGCGTGCGATCGAAGATGGTCGAGGACCTCTGCCGGCGGATAGACGTACCTGGGCCAACCGCCGCAGCGCTCCAGAGCGGCGGCGATCCCGCTCTCTCCGGGCGCGACCAGCGCGCGCAGCACCAGCAACTCCAGCGGCCAGCCCTCGGCCGTGGCGTCGATCTCGCTCAGCGCCGCCCCCAGCCGCGGAAGCCGCACGCCGGGGAAGGCCCACGGCCGAGCCCAGCCGACGCTTTCGTGGCGGGCCATGCAGGCGAGGATGACCGCGTACGTCGCCCCCTCACCAGGAAGCGAACGAGGCGTCGACGTCGTCGGCGCCACCGGCGGGACGAACGCGGGGCCACCCGCCAGCCGATCGGGGGCATCGGGCAGCGGCCCGTCGTGTAAGGCAAAGGACCAGCGGCCGGGCTCGGCCGCCACCGCGGCGTCGTCCACGAGGTAGTAGGCCACCTCGTGGTCCAGACCGTTGGCGAGCACCCGGACGCTGTGCTCGTCGACGTTGCACTGCACGGTGTCGGATAGCCGCCTCCTGGCCAGCGTGCGCAGCTCCGCCATGCTTCGCGGTGCCGGCCCGCCGCCCTCGAAGAGATTCCCGAGCCCGTAGACGTTGGCCCCGACCTCCTGGGCGAGCCAGTCGTAGGCGCCCGCACCGGACGGCGCCTCGTCCCAGGCTCGACGGACCCAGTCGAGCACGGTGGGCTCGGGCAGGTGCCGCACGCTCTTGCCCAGCGGCCCCTCGTCCCACGACCGGTAGATCACATACACCGCGACACCCCAAGATCGTCGACTTCGCCGGATCGTAGCGAACACCACCGACAGGCGCCCGGCAGGTTCACCCGGCGGGGTGGCAGACGGTGCCGGACGGCGGGAGCCTCAGGGTGGTCAGGTAGCGGTTGACGTGGGCGATGACGCACGCGTTGCCGCTGAGGTAGAGCGCGTGACCGTTCCCGTCGTAACGGACCCCCGACGATCACGTCGAACCGGTTCCGGAGCTGCGCGGAACTCCCTGCGTGCTGCTTCAGGTCGTCGAGGCCCGGCCCGCCCGGCCCGCCGGGGATCAGGAACACTGCTCCCATCCGGCGTGCCACGGCGGGTGATGGCGGTGCTCACCTACCTGCAGGCCGCTCCCGGGTCCGCCCGGCCCGCCGGCGGAGGCGCGCTGTTCGACCAGAGGCAGGGCCGAAGCGGCGGGCCTGAGCCCGTCTGAACGGTCAGACCCGGCCGTTCCGGCGCAGGGTGTCGATGGCGCCGACGGTGGTGTGGCCGCGCCAGTCCAGGGAGCCGGCGGGCGAGATCGTGGCGTAGTCGACGATCCAGCCGCCGTCCGCCTGCTGGAGGGCGGCCAGGCGGTCGAGGTCGGCGGAGATCACCTCCGGGGTGAACAGGTCCCGCGCCGGGCGGCCGGGGTGGGGGGCGAAGTCGAGCGGGTGCAGCGTCTCGTCCTCGGTGCCGCCCTCAACGGGTATCCGGCCGTCGGCGGGGACGTACTCACCGAGACGGCGGAGGAGGCCGGCCGCCTCCGGGTGGGTGTCGTGCACGGCGTCCAGGAAACGCACCGCGAAGGCCAGCACGTACGCCTGGGGCGCCCGGTCGATCGTCTCGATCACGTCCAGGCAGTAGCGGGTGGCCCGCTCCAGCCAGGGATGGGCGGCGACGGCCGGATCGTGGGCCGCGACCCGGTGGGCGGCGGCCGCGGTGACCGAGGTGATCTGCAGCGCCGACACCGTCGGGTCGGCGCCCTGCCACCAGGGTGCGGTGCCCGCGGCGACGGTCAGGGGCAGTGCGAACGGCACACCCCCGTCGGGCAGCGTCACCGACTCCAGCCAGTCGCACAGCGCGGCGGCCTGCGGGGCGGTGGCCGGGGCGATGTCCTCGAACACCTCGAACGCGTGCAGCGCGGCCCCGGGCTGGCTCTCCGGCGAGCGGAGGTCGGGCTCCAGGCCCCAGCCGTAGCCGCCGTCGGGGTTGCGGTAGCCGTCCAGGGCGGCCAGCGCCGCCGCAGGATCGGTCCGGTCCATCAGCAACTCGAAACGGCGACGGTCCAGGACACGCGCGTGCGTGGCCATGAAGTCGGCCGCCGTGGAAAGGTCGATGTTCACGCGTCCATCCTGCTGGGACGCGTGACCAGGCGTCTTGTACGAATCGGCCGCTCAGGGATTCGGCCGCTCAGGGAATCGGCCACCGTGGGGAGTCGGTCCCGCCCTCCTTGTACCTCACCGGCGGGCCGGTCACCGCGTGGTGATGCCGTAGTCAGCGGCGAAGGACGTCAGACCGGCGACGGCGTCGCGGCCCCGGGCCCACGGGCGGACGATCAGGCGGTCCACCCCGAGCGCCTCCCAGTGCGGCACCTCGTCCGGCGACGCCAGCGCGTACGCGTGCACGGTCACCTGCAGCGGACGCGGGCCGCGCAGCGCCGTCAGGCGGGCGAGCTGGGGCGCGACCGACTCCAGGGTGTGGGGCATGCTGATCCAGCCGTCGCACAGCCGGGCCGCCCGCCGCAGCGCCGCCGGCGACTCGCCTCCCGCCAGGATCGGCAGGCGATGCTGGACGGGCTTCGGCTCGAAGGCGACCTCCGGGAAGGAGTAGAACCGCCCGGAATGGGCCACCACCGGCTCGCTCCACAGCCGCCTGACCACCTCGATGGCCTCGTCCAGCCGGGCTCCGCGTCCGTCGAAGTCCAGCTCGGCCGCGTCCCACTCGCCGCGGTACCAGCCCGCGCCCACCCCGCACACCGCCCGCCCGGACGACACCACGTCGAGGGTGGCGAAGGCGCGGGCCGAGACGAACGGGTGGCGCAGGGCGAGCAGGTGCACCGCGGTGCCGAGCCGGACCCTGGTGGTGAGCGCGGCCAGCCAGCACAGGTAGGCGGGCGCGTCGAACAGCGGCGTCGTCGGCCTGATACCCGGTTTCGACGTGCCCGGGTAGGTGGCGAGCGACAGGTCGGTGGCGAAGACGAGGTGCTCGGGCACCCAGACCGACTCGAACCCCAGCTCGTCGGCCGCCACCGCGACGTCCTTCCACGCGGCCGGGTGGAGCAGCCCGAGGGGCACCCCGAACCTCATGGATACCGCCGCGGCGGGCCGTCGAGGACGGCGGCGCGCAGGCGGGCGCGGTGTGCGGCGGTGCTTCCGTAGGCGTCGGAGAGGGACCAGGCTCTGGCCAGCCAGAATCGCAGGTCGAGCTCTTCGGTGTAGCCGATCGCCCCGTGGACCTGCAGCGCCGTCCGGGCTGCGAGCACGGCCGCCTCTCCCGCGGCGGCCTTGGCGGCGCTGACGTCCCGATCCCGGCCGTCCACCGCCCCTGCGGCTTGGGCGGTTTCCTCGGGGAGGTCGTCGGCGGCGTCCACGGAGAGAGCGGCGCGGTGGACGAGCGGGGCGGCGAACTCGATGGCCACGGCCACGTTGGCGAGCTGGTGCTTGACGGCCTGGAAGGAGCCGATCGGCGTGCCGAACTGCGTCCGGGTGCGGGCGTGGGCGACGGAGACGGCGAGCAGCTCGCGGGCGACCCCGATGAGCTGGGCGGCGGTCGCGACGGTGGCCCTGCGCAGCGCGGGAACCGCCGCCGCGGTCGCGACGGCCGCTTCCATGGCATGGGTGAAGGACACCTCGAAGAGCCTCCTGCACGGGTCGGTGCCGGGGCGGGGGGTGAGCCGTACCGCCTCCCTGGGCAGCACGTGCAGCCGGTGCCCGCGGGCCACCACCAGCAGGTCGGCCAGGTCAGCGTCCGGCGTGTACGTCTGCCCGGGAGGCAGCACGGCGACGCGGACCGCCCCCGACGCCAGCTTGGGCGCCCCCTCCAGCAGGTACGGCGCGGCCACGGCGGTCTCCACGACGGGCCCCGGGAGGCAGGCCCGCCCGCTCTCCTCCAGCGCCGGCAGCGCGTCGATCAGCCGCAGCCCCAGCCCGTCGTTCTCGGACGGGACGAGCATCGCGAAGAAGCCCACCTCGGCCAGCCGGTCCCAGGCGGGCAGCCGCTCCGTGCGGAGCGCCGAGGGCGGGCAGTGGGCGCGCAGGACATCCCGCACGGTGGAGGCGAGGGCGAGCTGGTCATCGGTGAAGGCGAAGTTCATCGGGGCAGCCCCAGGACGCGTTCGGCGATGATGTTCCGCTGGATCTCGTTTGTTCCCGCGTAGATCGGCCCGGCGAGGGAGAACAGGAACCCGTCGAACCAGGGCGTCTCGGCTGCGCGGTCGCCGAGCAGGTCCATGGCCAGGGTGTGCATGCGGACGTCCAGCTCGGACCAGAAGACCTTGCCCATGCTGGACGCCGAGCCGATCTCCTCCCCGGTCTCGATCCGGCGGGCGGTGGCGAAGGTGTGCAGCCGGTACGCCTCGGCGTCGATCCAGCACCGCGCGGCCCTGTCGGCGAGGACGGGGTCGGCGTCCCTGGCCAGGCGGACGAGCCGGTCGGCGGTGGCGAGGAAACGTCCGGGGCTGCGCAGGGTGAGGCCGCGCTCCGACGAGGTGGTGGCCATGGCGACCCGCCACCCCTCCCCGACCTCGCCGAGCACCATCGAGTCCGGCACGAACACGCCGTCGAAGAACAGCTCGGCGAAGCCGGGCAGCCCGTCGAGCTGGGCGATCGGTCGCACGGCCACCTCGTCCAGGGGGAACAGGAAGTACGTCAGCCCCTTGTGCCGGGTGCCGGACGTCCTGAACAGGCCGAAGCCGTGGGAGGCGTAGACGGCCCGCGAGCTCCAGGTCTTCTGGCCGTGCAGCAGCCACCCGCCGTCCACCCGTTCGGCGCGGGACGTGAGCGCGGCCAGGTCGCTACCGGCCTCGGGCTCGGACCACGCCTGCGCCCACACCTCGCGGGCCTGGGCCATCCCGGGCAGCCAGCGCCGCCGCTGCTCCTCGGTGCCGAACCGCATCAGCGTCGGAGCCAGGAGGAAGATGCCGTTCTGGGTGACCCGTCCCGGCGCTCCGGCGGCCCAGTACTCCTCCTCGAAGATCAGCCACTCGGTCAGCGAGGCGCCTCGTCCGCCGTACTCGGGCGGCCACGAGACGGCGGAGAGCCGTGCGCCGGCGAGCAGTTCCTCCCACGCGCGGTGCGCCTCGAACCCCGCGCGGGTGTCCATGGACGGCAGCGTGCCGGGGCTGTGGGCGGTCAGCCAGTCGCGGACCTCGGCGCGGAAGTCCTGCTCGGCCCTGGTGAAGTCGAGATCCACAAAACCAACCTAGCGCACGCTTGGTATCCTGACCAGACGGCCACCAGATGGGCTCGCCGGCGGCGGGGCCGTCCGCAGCGCGGGTGGGGTGGTCGTGTCAGCGGCGGAAGGCTCGCTTGAGGGCGGCGATCCTGGCGGCTGCGGCCCGGCGGCTCAGCTCGGCGTCAGGCATCAGGACGTCGAAGCCGTGGAACGCGCCCGGGTACAGGTGGAACTCGGTGGACACGCCGGCCTGGACCAGCCGCTGGGCGTAGTCGACGCACTCATCCCTGAACACTTCCAGCTCGCCCACGTCCACGAAGGCGGGAGGCAGGCGCGACAGGTCGGCCGCCCTGGCGGGGGCCGCGTACGGCGAGACGTCGCCCCCGCCGATCCGGTCGCCGAGCAGGGCGGTCCAGCCGAACAGGTTGGCCGCCCTGTTCCACGTCACCGCCTCGGCGAACTCGTGGCTGGACGGCGTGCTGTTGCGGTCGTCGAGCATCGGGCAGACGAGCAGCTGGAAGGCGAGGGCGGGGCCGCCTCTGTCGCGGGCGAGGAGCGCGGTACCGGCGGCGAGCCCGCCTCCGGCGCTCATGCCGCCGATGGCCAGTCTGCCGAGGTCGATGCCCAGCTCGGCGGCGTTCCCGGCGGTCCAGACGAGCCCGGCGTAGCAGTCCTCGACGGGGGCGGGGTCGGGGTGCTCGGGCGCGAGCCGGTAGTCGACCGAGACCACCACCGTGCCGAGTTGCTCGGCGTAGCCGGCGACGAGCGCGTCGTCGAACTCGGGGGCGCCGACGACCATGCCGCCGCCGTGGATCCAGTACAGCCCCGGCGCCCCCTCGGACGCACCGGGCGGGCGGTAGATCCGGACCCGGACGTCGGGCTCGCCCCGAGGGCCCGCTACCTGGCGGTCCTCAATGGAGACGTCGGTGCGCACGGGCGGCATCGTCGCGTACAGCGCGTTGAGCTGCGTCCGGCGCGCTTCGACGCCCCCAGGCTCCAGGGCGGACGTGAGCGGGGGCATCCGTTCGAGCCCGGCGCTCAGTTCCGGGTCGAGGTTGGGATGAAGCGCCATGCTCTGCCTTTTTCCAGGACAGGTCCGGCGTACTCCTCGACGCTCCGAACCGCCACCGGATCAGCGCCCCTCAGGACGGCCCGGCAAAGCCCCCACCAAGCCGCCCTGACGTCGGACGCCTTTGAGAGTCTTTGCCAGGGTGGTCCTGTCCGTACCTGGATCAAGCCAGGACGCCCCGGGCAAGCTTTGAAGCATGTGCCACTCCACTGACAGCAGGCCACCCGCCCCGCCGATCGAGGGCGAGGCCGCGTCGCACGGCCAGATCGAGCTGACCGCGGCCGACGGCAACCGCCTCCTCGCCTACCAGGCCGAGCCCGCCTCGCCGAACGGCCGCAGCGTGGTGATCCTGCCGGACGTCCGCGGCCTGCACCCGTTCTACCGCGACCTGGCGGTCCGCTTCGCCGAGGCCGGGTTCCGGGCCATCGCCATCGACTACTTCGGCAGGACGGCCGGGCTGGGCGACCGCGGCGACTCCTTCGACTACGGCAAGCACCTGTCCCGGCTGACCAACGACCAGGTCCGCGTGGACGCGCTGGCGGCGACGAGGGCGCTGACCGGCCCGGTCTTCACGGTCGGCTTCTGCTTCGGCGGCGCCCAGTCGTGGCGGCAGGCCGCCGAGGGCAACGGCCTGGCGGGCGGCATCGGCTTCTACGGCGCCCTCCGCTTCCTCAAGGACCTGCCCGACAGGCCCGGCGCGCCGGTGCTGATGCTGCTGGGCGGCGCCGACACGGTATCCACGCCGGAGGAGTTCGACGCGTTCACGTCCAGGCTGGACCGGGCGGGGACCGAGCACGAGACGCACGTCTACGAGGGCGCCCCGCACTCCTTCTTCGACCGTTCCGCCTCCCAGTGGGCGCAGGCGTGCCAGGACGCGTGGCGGCGCATCCTGTCGTTCACCGAGCGTCACTCTCAGCCGAGGTAGGCGGCGCGCACCACCGGGTCGTCGCGGATCTCGGCGGGGGTTCCGGTCGCGATCACCTTTCCGAGGTCGAGGACGACGAGCCGGTCGCAGGTGTCCATGACGAAGCCCATGTCGTGCTCGACCAGCAGGACCGTGCTGTCCAGTGCGGCGACGACCTGGCGCAGCCGGGCCGTCTGGTCGGCGTCCAGGCCGGAGGTGGGCTCGTCGAGCAGCAGCAGGACCGGACGGTCGGCGAGGGCGCGGGCCAGCTCGACCAGCCGTCGCTGGCCGACGGGCAGCGCGGCGGCGTAGGCGTCGCGCACGCCCGCGAGCCCGCACAGCTGCAGCACCTCCTCGGCCCGCTCCCGGCGCTCGCGTTCCAGCCTGCGCCTGGCCGGCCATCCCGCGAGGTCCGCGAGCAGTCCGCCGCCACCGCCGTGCCAGTCGAGCGCGGCCAGGACGTTGTCGGCCACGCTGAGCCGCCCGAACACCTGCGTCCGCTGGAAGGTTCGGCGCAGCCCGGCCCTGGCCCGCCGCACCGGCGACACGGACGTCAGGTCCTCGCCGGCCACCCGCACCCGCCCGGTGCTCGGCCTGCGCAGCCCTGACAGCACGTCGAACAGGGTCGTCTTGCCTGCGCCGTTCGGCCCGATCACCCCGCAGACCTGGCCTTCGGGCACCTCGAACGACACCTCGTCCAGCGCTCTGACCCCGCCGAACGCCACCGACACGCCCTGGACCGCGAGCATCACGTCACCCCCAGGTAGGCGGCTGTCAGGCGGTCGCCGTCGACCTCGTCGCGGGGGCCCGTCCAGATCACCCGGCCGAGCCGCATGAACGCGACGCGGTCGGCGAGGGCCAGCGCCTCCGTGGCCTTCTCCTCCACCAGCAGCAGCGCCACGCCGCGCTCGCGCAGCTCGGCGAAGACCTCGAAGACCTGCTGGACCATGAGCGGCGCCAGGCCCAGCGACGGCTCGTCGGCGATCAGCACCCTGGGTGGTCTGACGAGCGCCGGGGCCAGCGTGAGCAGTTGCTGCTCGCCGCCGGACAGCGCGCCCGCGAGCACGGTGCGGCGGGCGGCGAGCTGCGGCATCCGGTCGTAGGCGGGGGCGGGGTCGTCCAGCCAGGTCCGCAGGTTCTCCTCGACGGTCAGGCCGGGGAAGACGCCCCTGCCTTCGGGGGCCAGCAGCACCCCGGCCCGCGCCCTGCGGTGGGCGGGCCAGGCGGTGACGTCCACGCCGTCGAGCAGGACCCGGCCCGCTGTGACGGGCAGGTCCCCGGCGGCGACGGCGCAGGCGGTGGACTTGCCCGCGCCGTTCGCGCCGAGCAACGCGACCACCTCGCCGGGACGGACGTCCAGCTCGACGCCGCGCAGGACCGCGCAGTCGGCGTAGCCCGCCGCCACGCCCTCCAGCCGGAACAGCGGCGGCGTCCCCTCGCGGGGCGCGGCCTGCGGTGCGGGCCCCGCTTCGGGCACGCTCTCGGGCTGAGGGGCGAACCTGCGGCGGTGGCGGGCCTCGGCCAGCTGGGTGAGGACGCCGTCAGGGTGCCTGGCGAGGATCATGCCACCCAGGCCGAACAGGACGGCGCCGACGTGCGCGGACAGGTCCCAGGTCGCCAGGAGTTCGGGGACGGCCACCGCGACCAGGCCGCCCAGCACCGCGCCTCCGATCCTGCGCACGCCCTGGAGCACCACGATCGCCAGCCAGACGAAGCCGGAGAAGGCGGGCAGGTCGGTCGCGGTGATCGAGCCCTTGGAGATGGCGAACAGCACGCCGCCGAGCCCGGCTATGCAGGAGGCCAGGGCGAAGAGCATGGTCTTGGCGCGGGGCGCGGAGAGGCCGGACGTGGTGGCGGCCGCGGGCGCGGAGCGGACCGCCAGGATCGCCCGTCCAGACGCCGATTTTTCGAGATTTTTCACCAGAAGGGCGACAAGCCCGATGAGGGCCAGCACCAGCACCACCCGCACCCGAGGGTCGGACGTGTCCGCGACACCGAAGCCGAGCGCGGGCAGCGGCCACCCGATCGTGCCGTTGCTGAACGCGTCCACCTGGAAGAGCACCTGGTCGGCGAGCAGCGCCAGAGCCAGCGTCGCCAGCGTGAGCACCCGCCCGCCCAGCCGCAGCGCGGGCAGCGCCACCAGCATGCCCACCGCCCCGGCGGCGAGCACCCCGAGCACGATCGCCAGGAAGAACGGCAGCCCGGACGCGAACGCCCAGCCGCAGGTGAGCGCGGCCATCGAGGCGAACGCGGCCTGCGCCAGGTTGACCATTCCGCCGATCCCGGTCACCACGACGAACGAGCAGAAGATCAACGCGAGCACCAGGCCCTGCGCGGCGATCCCGACGTAGTACGCGGGCGCGGCGACCGTGAAGGCGGCCAGCCCCGCCAGCCCGATCGCCCACGGCAGCCGCCTGCGCCACGGCGGCAGACCCGACAGGTAGTCGGGCGGCGGCGCGTCCTCCGACGCGCTGCCCGCCACCCGGTCGCGCGACCGGTTCAGCAGCACCAGCCCGGCGAACAGCAGGATCACCGGAACCGCGGTGCGCAGCCCGGTGATCTCCTGCAGGAAGTCCGTGTACCCGGCGACCAGGTTCTGCACCACGCCGAGGGCGAGCCCGGCGGCGAACGTCCACGGGATCGAGCGCAGCCGCCCGAACACCGCCGCCGTCGCCGAGGCGAACAGCAGCACGGTGTACGCGGTGGCGTCCAGGCCCAGCACCGGCACGGCCAGCACGCCGGCGAGCCCGGCCAGGCCCGAGCCGAGCATCCAGGCCAGGGCCGAGGTGGCGTCCACGTCGACGCCGCGCAGCCTGGCCAGGCCGCGGCGATCCACCGCGGCCCGCATGCGCAGGCCGTACGGGGTGTGCCGGACGAACGCCCACAGACCGGCGGCGACCACCGCCGCGAAGCAGAAAGTGATCAGCTGGTCGGTGTCCAGGTGCGCGCCGATCAGGTCGAAGCCGAGCGCCGGGTGCGGGCCGACCCCGCGCGGGAGCGCGGTGGCGTCCGCGGCCGGCAGCCCGAGCAGGTCCACCACCAGCAGGCCGAGCGCGGGCAGCGCGATCGTCAGGCCGATCGTGGCGACGATCTGCGCGGTCTCGCCCGCCTGCGTGAGCCCCCTGAACATCGCCAGGTGCAGGACGTAGCCGAGCGCGGGCGCGAAGAGCGCGACAGCCAGCAGCGCCGACAGCCAGGCGGGCAGCCCCGCGGCCACGTTGAGCTGGTAGAACAGCAGCGCGGTCAGGAAGCCGACGGCGCCGTGGGCGAAGTTGAACACACCGGTCGCCGCGTACGACAGGGTCAGGCCCGAGCCCATGACAGCGAAGATCGCACCGGTGACCAGCCCGCTGAGGACGTAGCCGAGGATCATTTCAGCGGCACGTTGTCGAAGCACTTCATGCTCTTGGCCACCTGGAAGGCGCCGCCCTCCAGCTTGACCAGGGCCCCGCAGCCGTTCGGCTCGCTGTGGTCCTTGGGGTACCGGATCCTGCCGAACCCGGCGTTGTCGTAGGAGTAGTCACCGTTGCCGGTGGCCAGAAACTTCTCCCTGGTCAGCTCTTTGCCGGTCTTCTTCAGCATGTCGAGGAAGATGTCGGCCGACCAGTAGCCGATCGCCAGGTGCTGGGTCAGCACCGTGCCGGGGGCGACCTTCTCGACGTCCGCCTTGAGCTGGGCGATCTCCGGAGCCGTCGACTCGAACGGCTCGAACATCGGCGCGGCGATCACGCCCTCCATCGCCTGGGCGCCGACCTGGTCTTTGAGGATGGCCGCGTCGTAGCTGGTGGCGTCCGTGAGCGTGCCCTGGTATCCGGCCCGTTTGAGCGCGGAGTACAGGCCCACGTTGAACTTGGTGCCGGCGATCACCGAGACCACCACGTCAGGGGCCTTGCCCCCGGCCGAGGTCATGATCTTGTTGACGTACGGGAGCCAGTCGGGCGGGGGCGCGGCGGCGGGCAGCCCGGAGTTCAGGCCCACCAGCGTGAATCCGGCCGCGGTGAACGACTGCGAGATCGTCGTCCCGCCGTACTTGCTGCCGCTGGAGTCGGTCGTCTGGACGTACACCGTCTTCCCCTGGGAGCCGCCGAGCAGGTCCGCCATCTGCCTGCCCCACCAGGTCTGCGAGCCCGCCCCCTGCTTGGGGGCCAGGCAGCCGTTGTAGCCGAACCCGGTCTTCGTGCCGCACCACTGCGGGCCCGTCGCCCAGCCGAACCACGGCACGCCCTGCCGCTCCAGGAAGGCGGCCCCGCCGAAGTTCGGCGCGTGCACCGGGACCAGCGCGAACACCTGGTCCTTCTGGACGAGCTTCTTGGCCGCGGCGTCGCCCTTGGCGGCGTCCTGGCCGTCGTCCTCGGCGCCGACGAACTCGATCTTCCGGCCGTTGACGCCGCCTTCTGCGTTGGCCCGCTCGAACCTGGCCCTGGCTCCCGTCTCGGCGTCCTTGGTGGAGTAGCCGCTGGCGGAGGTCTTGGTCAGCACGCCGCCGACCCGCACGGCGGTGTCGGTCACGCCCGGGACCGCGCCGCCCGCCGTCGCGCCGCCCTGCTGCTGGGCCGCGCACCCGGCGACCACCACCGCCATCACCACCGCCGCCCGTCTCCCTCGGGACTTCCCCGCCGCCAGCACCGTCCCGAGGTTTCGCCGCGACATCGCCTCACCCCACCTGCCGTACGACGGGCGCCGCTTTTTGGCCTAGCGCTCGCTTGGTTTTGCGTCAGAGTAGGTTCGCCGGTCGAGGGTGTCAATGTCCCGAGTTCGCGTCCGATCCCCGGCTGCAGCGGGCTTCCAGGGGCCGACCCCGTTCACACGGCGGCGGGAATGGGATACAAACTCCGAGTGATCCCGATCGACGACAGCGACCCCCGGCAGATCGGCCCGTACCGCATCGTGGGCAAGCTGGGAGCGGGCGGCATGGGGACGGTGTACGCCGGGCTCGGCCCGGACGGCGTCCGGATCGCGGTGAAAGTCGTCCACGCCTCCTTCGCCGGGGACCCGGAGTTCCGGGCGAGATTCGCGCGTGAGATCGCCGTTCTCGGGCGGGTGCGCGGCGTGTACACCGCGCGGATCCTCGCCTCCGACGCGAACGCGGCACGACCGTGGCTGGCCGCCGAGTACGTACCGGGGCCGACGCTGGAAGATCACGTCCAGGCGAACGGCGCCCTTCACGGAGACCAGTGGTTCGGCCTCGCGGCGGGGCTGGCGGAGGCGCTGGTCGCCATTCACGCCGTGGACGTCGTCCACCGCGACATCAAGCCCTCCAACGTGCTCCTCTCGCCGAGCGGCCCCAAGCTCGTGGACTTCGGGATCGCGCGAGCACTCGACGGGACGTCCGTGACCCGGTCGGGGACGCTCATCGGGACCCCCGGATGGGTGAGCCCGGAGGAGTACCGCAACATCACGGCCGGACCGGCCGCCGACGTCTACGGCTGGGGGATGCTCGCCACGTACGCGGCGACGGGCAGGCCGCCCTACGGCACGGGCCGCCCCGAGGTCCTCGCGCACAGGGTCCTCAACGACCCGGTCGACACCTCGGCGGTCCCCGGCCCCCTGCGCGATCTGGTCGACAGGGCGCTGGCCAAGGAGCCGTCGTCCAGGCCCTCGGCGCAGGAGGTCCTGGCGGCCGTGTCCGAGGCGTGGCGGATCGACGGGGTCGACGAGCTGACGGCGCGGCTCGATCGCACGTGGGTGCTGCCCGTCGAGGACGTCCCGTGGCCGAGCCGCGGTCGCGGCGGCGTTCGCCGGGCCGCGGCGGCGTACCTCGCGGCCGCGGTCGTCCTGGGCGTGGGAGCGGCCGCCGCCCTCCGGCTCCTCCCGGAGACGGCCGAGCCGTCCGCGCGCCCCACCTTCGCCGCCACCGGGACGACGTCCCGCCCGCCGGAGTCCACCCCCGCCACAAGGACGCCGGAGCCTCCAAGCGAGTCCCCCACGCACACCTCGAAGCCGCCGTCCACCCCGGCGCGGCCCGAGCTGCCGCGGACGACCGCCGAACTCGCCGCCGCCCTCGACCTGGCGCTGGACGCCACCCCCGCGGCGAGCTTCTCCTACGAGGGCGGCTTCACCGAAAGCAACAGCTCCGCGAGGGCGACCGGCCGCGCGGTGAACAGCGCCCGCAATGACGACCTCGACATGCGCGTCGTGGCCGGCGACGAGTCGAGGGCCCACTACGTCGTCCTCGACGGCGCCGACCTCTACCCCGGCGACGAGCAGCTGTCGAGCCTGCGACCGGCCGACCCCAAGTGGCCCGCCCTCCTGATCGCGGGCACCGGCGGGCCGTCGGTCGTCCGCGAGGTGGTGGCCAACTCCACGCGGATGAAGCGGAGGGGGTACGCCTACTCGGGAACCCTGGCCATCGGCGAGACGAACGGGCTCCTCCGAGACCTCCTCAACTCCTGGATGGGCGGGGACGTCACGGCGACCGCCCCTCGTTCGTACCTGACCTACAGCCTCTCCATCGACTCGGACGGCCGACCGGAGACGTTCCGCCTCACCTGGTACGTCCCCACCGGCGACAGCGGCATCTACAAGTCCGAGTTCACCACCACCTACAGCGACTGGCGGACCGGCGGCAAGATCGCCAAGCCGTAGCCGGTTCCCGAAGCGGGAACCGGCCCGTGGCGGAGCGACGAGCGTGCCGAAGGCGCCAAGCTACCGAGCAACCGCTTGCTCGCATTGCGACCGCCGGGCTAGCGTGAGCGCATGCTGATGCGCGCAGCCGTCCTCACCGACTTCAACCAGCCGATGCGGGTCCGCGAGGTCGAGATCGACGAACCGGGGCCGGGCGAGGTGCGGGTCCAGATCAAGGCGTCCGGCGTGTGCGGCTCCGACCTGAAGGCCATCGACGGCAAGAGCCCCGTCGTCAAGGCCCTCCCCTTCATCCTGGGACACGAGAGCGCCGGGATCGTCGAGAGCGTCGGCGAGGGGGTGACCTCCGTCAAACCGGGCGACCACGTGATCATCTCGATGAGCGGCCCCTGCGGCAGGTGCCGCAAGTGCGGCGCCGGGCTCTTCCACCTCTGCTCCGGCCCCGCCAGGCTGACCGCCATCATGGGCGGACGCCCCCGCGTGCGCCTGGACGGCGAGGAGACCCGCAGGTTCATCGGCATCGGCTCCTTCGCCGAGTACGCCGTGGTCACCGAGCCCATGTGTGTGAAGCTCGCCCGGCACGCCGACTTCGCCGCCGCCTGCCTCCTGGCCTGCGGCGTGATCACTGGAGTCGGCGCCGTCCTGAACGTCGCCAAGGTCACGCCCGGCTCCAGCGTCCTGGTGGCGGGCTGCGGCGGCGTCGGGCTCAACGTCATCCAGGGCGCGGTGCTGGCGGGCGCGACGACGATCATCGCCGCCGACGTGGCGGAGCAGAAGCTCAAGCTGGCGGAGCGCTTCGGCGCCACCCACACGATCGTCCCCGCCGACCTGCCGCGAGAGGTGTCGGACGTGGTCAACGGCGGCGTCGAGTACGCCTTCGACGCGACGGGCGCCCCCGGAGTCCTCGCCCAGTGCTTCGCGTCGACCCAGCCGGGGGGCACGACCGTCATGGTGGGCAGCCCGCCCGCGGGCCACCCCGTGGAACTGGACAGCGCCCTCCTGTTCTCCTCCCGCCGGCTCATGGGCACCCAGGGCGGCGACGCGGCCCCGCACCGCGACCTCCCGATGCTCGCCGACCAGTACCTGCGCGGCCGCCTGGACCTCGACGGCCTCATCACGGAACGCCTCCCGCTGGACCAGATCAACGAGGCGGTGACCCACGTCCGCCAGGGCGCCGTCGCCCGAACCGTGATCGTCTTCTGAGACTCGACCACCACAAGCACTCACTGAAGTACAGTCAAGTGAACTGTACTTCAGTGATCACGGAGTCGCACATGGTGGTCAAACCCGCCTACATCTCCCATCGCACGCAGGAGTGGGCGAGCCTGACCGAGTTCGCCACAGGCACCCAGCCGGAGGTGGCCTTCGGGGTGGTGAGCGGTCGACGCCGTCAAGGCAAGACGTATCTGCTGCGAGCCTTGGCAGAAGAACTGGGCGGCTTCTACTTCGAAGCCACCGAAGGCACCGACATCGAGCTCCTCCGACTCTTCGGGATGGCGCTCGGGCGGCACACGGGCTCCCCCGTCGGCCTGCCGTTCGCCGACTGGCGCGACGCGTTGACCTTCATGTTCTCGCTCCCAGGAGAGCGACCGACGCCGTTGGTGATCGACGAATTCCCCTACCTGATGAAGGCGAACCCGGCCCTGCCGTCCATCCTCAAGCAGGAGATCGACCTACGAGGCAGAACCCACCGCGGGACAAGCAACGCCAGGGTGCTGATCTGCGGCTCGGCCCTGTCAGTGATGGGCAAGGTGCTCTCCGGCCAGGCTCCGCTACGGGGCAGGGCTCGGCTGGAACTCGTCGTCCAGCCGCTGGCCTTCCGCGAGGCCGCGGAGTTCTGGGGCATCGCCGATCCGCGCCTCGCGGCCCTGGTTCACAGCATCGTGGGCGGCACCCCGGCGTACCGGGACGAGTTCGTGGCCTCCGACGTGCCGCGATCGCTCGAGGACTTCGACTCCTGGGTGGTCCGCACCGTGCTGAACCGCGAGCGACCGCTCTTCCGCGAAGGAAGATACCTGCTCGCGGAGGAGGCCGACATCCGCGACCCCGCCCTCTACCACTCGGTCCTCTCGGCGATCGCCACAGGCAATCACACATGGGGCCGTATCGCCGGGCACATCGGCTACAAGTCCTCCGACATCGCGCACCCGCTGCACGTTCTGGAGGACTGCGGGCTGGTGACCAAGGAGCGCGACGCCTTCCAGAGCACCTCCACGTGTTACCGGATCGCCGAGCCGATCACCGCCTTCTACCAGGCGATCATGCGTCCCGAGTGGGCCGCCCTCACGACGGGCCACGCGGAGCAGGTGTGGGATCGCGCACGCGAGCGCTTCTCATCCGCGATCATGGGCCCGCATTTCGAGACGCTCTGCCGCGAGTTCGCGTCCAGGCACGGCGAGGAGCTCTTCGGCGCCGTGGGAGAAGTGGCCGCGGGGACGGTCACCGAGCCGGGAGGGCGCGGCAGGAAGGAGCGCAGGATCCAGGTCGACGTCGCCGTGCTGTCTCCGGCTTTCGCCAACGAACCGCGGGCCGTGCGCTCCCTGGGCGAGGCGAAATGGGGCAAGGTCATGGGCCTGCGCCATCTCGACCGGCTACGCCAGGCGAAGGACCTGCTGGAGGCGAAGGGGTACGACACCAGCGACACCGTCCTGACCTGCTACAGCGGGAACGGTTTCGACGACGAGCTCAAGGCCGTCGCGCAGGAGGACCCGCAGGTGTTGCTCGTCGACCTGCCTGCTCTGTACGGAATCAGCTAGCTATCCTGCTATTCTAAAGAACGTTAGAAGAGTAGAGGAGGCTTTCATGTCGTATCCCGAGGCGCGTTATCTGGGTGAGTCCGGCGAGGTCAGCGGGGTGATCCGGCCCGGCGACACGCCACCCGACCTGAAGATGGCCAAGGGGACCGAGGAGCGCCTCTACAAGGGCACCGAGGTGCACTATCTGGGCACCGGAAGCTCCACGAACGGCGCGTTCGGGCTGTACCGGTGGGAGATGGGCCCGCGTCCGTCAGGCCCGAGCCCGCACTTCCACCGGACGATCACCGAGTCCTTCTACGTCCTCGACGGCGCGATCCAGCTCTACAACGGCGACAAGTGGGTCACCGGCAAGCCGGGCGACTTCCTGTTCGTGCCGGAGGGCGGCGTGCACGCCTTCCGCAACGAGTCGGGCGAGCCCGCCTCCATGCTGATCCTGTTCACCCCCGGCGCGCCGAGGGAGGCCTACTTCGAGGAGCTGGCCGACATCGCGAACACGGGCCGCGAGCTCACCCCGGACGAGTGGACCGAGCTGTACCTCCGGCACGACCAGTACATGGTGCTATGACCGAATTCCCGGAAGAGCCGATCTACCGGCAGCTCGCCCGCATCGGCAAGGCCCTGTCGAACCCGGTGCGGCTGCGCCTGCTCGACGTCCTCGACGAGCGGGAGCGCACGGTCGAGGAGCTGGCCGAGAAGGCGGGCGTGGCGCTCAAGAACACCTCGGCCCAGCTGCAGCAGCTGCACGCGGCGCACCTGGTCACCAGCCGCAGGGACGGCACCAGGGTGTACTACCGGGTGGCCGGCGAGCAGGTGTCGCGTTTCCTCGGCCGGTTCCAGGAGTTCGCGCACGAGCGGCTGGCCGACCTGCGCGACGCAGTGTCGGAGCACCTGGACTCCGTAGCGGGCGTGACCGCGGACGAGCTGGCCGCCCGCCTCGACGACCCCGACACCGTGATCGTCGACGTGCGGTCGGCGGCCGCCTACGCCGAGGGGCACGTCCCGGGGGCGGTCTCGGTGCCGCTGTCGGAGCTGCGGCATCACCTGGCCGACCTGCCCGAGGACGCCGAGATCGTCGCCTACTGCGGCGGCCCGTACTGCGTGGTCTCCCCCAAGGCGGTCCGCCTCCTGCGGGAGCGCGGCCTGCGGGCTCGCCCCCTGGAGGGCGGGCTCACCGGGTGGCGCCGCTCGGGCCGGCCACTGAGCGCCGCCACGACGCGAGGGCGCCGCGAGCCGTAGGAGCGAAGTCGGGGAATCGCACCGCCTTGGCGAGCTGCCACAACGTGCCCTGCAGGGCACGCGCCGCCGCGTACAGCAGGAGGCGCGGGTCGTCCGGGTCCGCCCCGTACGCGCGCACCGCCTCCCGGCCGTCGAGCCTGCCGGTGCGCAGCAGGCAGACCAGGTCCCAGCCGGCGGGCGCGGTCATGGCCTCCTCGAAGTCGTTCCACAGCAGCCCGCCGGGCGTCGCGAGCAGGTTCCCCGGATGCGCGTCACCATGGACCGCCTGCGCCGGCTCCTCGCCCAGTCGCGACGCGAGCCGCGCGTGCTCGTCGCGGAGCAGCCCCAGCTCGGACGGTTCGAGCGACCCGGCGAGCAGGCGCAGCAGATGGGCGGTCTCGTCGAGCACCGGCCCGAGGCGGGGCAGCTCGCCGGGGAACCCGCGCAGCGCCTCATGCAGCTCGGCCAGCGCGCGGCCCGCCGCGTCCGGCGTCATCACCGGGTCGGGCTCGTGCTCGACGTACGTCCAGTAGGAGACCGTCACCCCGTCACGCACGTGCGGCCCGGGAGGCAGCAGATCACTGGCCGGGACGACGGGGAACCCCGCCCCGGCCAGGTACGACACGACCGCCAGCTCCCGCTCCAGCGCCTGCTCCGGGCGCGGGCGGCCGAGCGCGGTGACCGTCGGCACCCGCGCGACGACCGGCGCGGGACGCAGGTGGACGCGCAGGTTGTACGAGTCCTTGAGGATCACCGGCTCCCGCACGCCGATTCCGTGCTCTTCGGCGACCGAGACGGTGGCCGAGACGGCGGCTGAGACGGCGACGGACGCCACGGCTTCACGGTTCACCCGGCCATTCTGGCGTGGCTGTGACGACCGGCGTGAAGATCTACATCTCCGTCACGCGGGCCGGGGTTTGCCCAACCCCGCCCGCGGCGGGGATTTCCGCACCACCGACCCGCGCCAGAACATCCCGTTACACCGCAAACCCCCATAATTCAGGCCAAACAGGATAGGTATCGTGGTGGGCGATGGGAGGGCTGCGACCGACTGATTCTTATCCCGGACTGCGAAGGGACTGAGGATGGTGAAGAGCAGCCAGCACCCTCTCCGCCTCACACTCCTGGGCGGATTCCGGCTCCTGGCCGGCGACGACCAGATCACCGTCTCGAACGGCTCCGAGCGCCTGCTCGCGTTCCTGGCCCTCGGCTGCCAGGCCGTCTCGCGGAACCTGATGGCGTCCACCCTCTGGCCCGACGCGCCCGAGCGGCGCGCGTACGCCAGCCTGCGCTCCGCGCTCGCCCGCCTCGACGGCGTCGGACGCCGGATGCTGCACGTCGGCACGACCGAGATCCGGCTGTCGCCTGACACGGACGTGGACGTCCACGAGGCCAGGTCGCTGGCCCAGCGCATCCTCGATCCCGCGGTGCCGTCCGAGGGCGCGGACCTCAGCGCACAGGCCATCACGGTGCTGTCCCACGGCCTGCTGCCCGGCTGGTACGACGAGTGGGTCCTCGGCGAGGCCGAGCAGTGGCACCAGCTGCGCTTGCACGCCCTGGAGGCGCTGTCGGCCCGCTTCGTCCAGGCCGGGCGGCACGCCGAGGCCGTCGCCGCCGCCAGCGTGGCCGTGCACGCGGAGCCCCTACGGGAGAGCGCCTGCGCGGCGCTCATCGAGGCTCATCTCGCCGAGGGCAACCAGGCCGAGGCGCTCAGGCAGTTCCAGCTCTACGAGCTGGGCCTGAACGCCGAGATGGGCCTGCGTCCGACGGCCCGGCTGTGCGAGCTCGTCGCCGGGCTGCGCTCGGCGCGTCGCCCGTGAGAGCGAGCGCCGTCACGTCGGCGTCACGCCGCGGTGACAGGGGGCTGGCCATGCTGACGATGAACGCCGGAGCACCACCCGATGGCGATCGCCGCGGGCAGCCCGGCAAGGAGATGAAGGAGACAGGAATGCGCACCAAGCGAGTCGTGATGCTGGCCTGTCCGGCACTTCTCAGCGCTCTCGCCTTCGGCGCGGCCTCGCCTGCTTCGGCCGCCCCGAGCCACGCGAAGACGACGACCGTGGCCAGCGCGAGCGCGGTGGTCCCCGACCCTGACATGAACATCGCCAAGCCGCCGAAGAAGAGGGCTAAGGGCAAGGCACAGTTCAACAGGGGCTACAACTCCGGCTACATGGAAGGCCGGTCGGACTGCAGGAACAAGAAGCCGTTCAACCTCACGATGTCCGGCGGAGGCGCCTACGGTAAGGGCTTCCGGCACGGATACACCACCGGCTTCCACAGCTGCACGCCCCCGGCGTGACCGGACAGCTGGTGACCCCGCCCCGCGCACGCGGGGCGGGGTCGTCCCCGTCAGACCCGGGTGAAAGCCCCGCTGCCGGACGGAGGATGAGGGACGGGTGAGGGGGTGGCGACGGCCTCCTCGTCATGACCCTCGACCGACAGGTTCGGCAGCAGGCGGTCGAGCCAGCGCGGGCACCACCAGTTCAACCGGCCGAGCAGCACCATGGTGGCCGGCACCAGGAAGCCCCGGATGATGGTGGCGTCCACGGCGATGGCGACCGCCAGGCCCACCCCGAACGTCTTCACCATCGGGTCGGGGTAGGCGATGAACGCCACGAACACCGCCACCATGATGAGCGCCGCCGAGGTGATCACCCGCCCGGTCGAGCCCAGCCCCTCGGCGACCGCGCGCCCGTTGTCCCGGTGCCCGAGGTAGGCCTGCCGCACCGCCGTCAGCAGGAAGACCTCGTAGTCCATGGACAGCCCGAACAGCACCGCGAAGAGCATCAACGGGACGTAGCTCTCGATCGGCACGGTGAAGAACAGGGTCTCCAGGGAGGACGAGCTCGCCGGCGCGTCCATGCCGACCAGCGCGCTGCCGAGCCCGATGGAGAAGACCAGCGCGAGCGCCCCGAACGCGGCGCCCAGCGAGACGAGGTTCATCAGCGCGGCCTTGACCGCGACGATGGGCGCGCGGAAGGCGAACAGCAGGAGCAGGGCGCTGAGCAGCACGACCACGCCGATGACGAGCGGGGTGCGGTCGGAGATACGGTTGCCCGCGTCGGTCAGGGCCGCCACCTTACCGCCGACGTGCACCTTCATCCCGGGCAGGGAGATGGCACGGATGTCGCGCACCACGTCGGCCGCCCGCGTGTCGCTGGGCGCGTACGAGGGGATCACCTGGATCAGCACGGCGCGTCCGGAGGTGTTCAGCGTGGCGGGGGCGACGTGCGCGACGCCGTCCACGGCGGTGATCTCGCGGGTGAGCTGGTCCACGACCGGATCGTCGGCGGCGGCGACCGGCTGGGGCAGCTCGGCGACGACGCTCATCGGCCCGTTGCTGCCGGGGCCGAACCCGACGGCCATCAGCTCGTAGGCACGGCGGGCCGGCGAGCCCTGCGTGGCGTACCCGTCGTCGAGCGGCCCCAGCTTCAGGGCGACCGCGGGCGCGGCGAGCGCGGCCAGCACCACCACGCTGGCCACCAGCACCTGCCAGGGCCTGCGCGCGACCCACGCGCCGAGCCCGGCCCACCCGGACGAGTCGCGGTTCCTGCCGAGGAACGGCACCCGCAGCGCGTTGACGCGATGACCGAGCAGCCCGAGCAGGGCGGGGACGAGCGTGATCGACGTCAGCACCGCGCAGACCACGGAGATGCCGGTGATCCAGCCGAGCGTGCGCAGCAGCGGGAAGCCGCCCAGCATGAGCGCGCTGAGCGCGATGATCACGGTGCCGCCTGCGAACACCACCGCGCCGCCCGAACTGGCCACGGTCCGCCGGACGGACTCCTGGACGGGCACCTCTTCGGACAGCAGCTTGCGATGCCTGGACAGCAGGAACAGCGCGTAGTCGATGCCCACACCGAGCCCGATCATCGAGGATGAGGGACGGGTGAGGGGGTGGCGACGGCCTCCTCGTCATGACCCTCGACCGACAGGTTCGGCAGCAGGCGGTCGAGCCAGCGCGGGCACCACCAGTTCAACCGGCCGAGCAGCACCATGGTGGCCGGCACCAGGAAGCCCCGGATGATGGTGGCGTCCACGGCGATGGCGACCGCCAGGCCCACCCCGAACGTCTTCACCATCGGGTCGGGGTAGGCGATGAACGCCACGAACACCGCCACCATGATGAGCGCCGCCGAGGTGATCACCCGCCCGGTCGAGCCCAGCCCCTCGGCGACCGCGCGCCCGTTGTCCCGGTGCCCGAGGTAGGCCTGCCGCACCGCCGTCAGCAGGAAGACCTCGTAGTCCATGGACAGCCCGAACAGCACCGCGAAGAGCATCAACGGGACGTAGCTCTCGATCGGCACGGTGAAGAACAGGGTCTCCAGGGAGGACGAGCTCGCCGGCGCGTCCATGCCGACCAGCGCGCTGCCGAGCCCGATGGAGAAGACCAGCGCGAGCGCCCCGAACGCGGCGCCCAGCGAGACGAGGTTCATCAGCGCGGCCTTGACCGCGACGATGGGCGCGCGGAAGGCGAACAGCAGGAGCAGGGCGCTGAGCAGCACGACCACGCCGATGACGAGCGGGGTGCGGTCGGAGATACGGTTGCCCGCGTCGGTCAGGGCCGCCACCTTACCGCCGACGTGCACCTTCATCCCGGGCAGGGAGATGGCACGGATGTCGCGCACCACGTCGGCCGCCCGCGTGTCGCTGGGCGCGTACGAGGGGATCACCTGGATCAGCACGGCGCGTCCGGAGGTGTTCAGCGTGGCGGGGGCGACGTGCGCGACGCCGTCCACGGCGGTGATCTCGCGGGTGAGCTGGTCCACGACCGGATCGTCGGCGGCGGCGACCGGCTGGGGCAGCTCGGCGACGACGCTCATCGGCCCGTTGCTGCCGGGGCCGAACCCGACGGCCATCAGCTCGTAGGCACGGCGGGCCGGCGAGCCCTGCGTGGCGTACCCGTCGTCGAGCGGCCCCAGCTTCAGGGCGACCGCGGGCGCGGCGAGCGCGGCCAGCACCACCACGCTGGCCACCAGCACCTGCCAGGGCCTGCGCGCGACCCACGCGCCGAGCCCGGCCCACCCGGACGAGTCGCGGTTCCTGCCGAGGAACGGCACCCGCAGCGCGTTGACGCGATGACCGAGCAGCCCGAGCAGGGCGGGGACGAGCGTGATCGACGTCAGCACCGCGCAGACCACGGAGATGCCGGTGATCCAGCCGAGCGTGCGCAGCAGCGGGAAGCCGCCCAGCATGAGCGCGCTGAGCGCGATGATCACGGTGCCGCCTGCGAACACCACCGCGCCGCCCGAACTGGCCACGGTCCGCCGGACGGACTCCTGGACGGGCACCTCTTCGGACAGCAGCTTGCGATGCCTGGACAGCAGGAACAGCGCGTAGTCGATGCCCACACCGAGCCCGATCATCGTGGCCATGATGCCCGCCTGCTTGGGCACGTCCACGACATGGCCGAGCAGGCCGATCACGCCCAGCCCCGCGGCGACGCTGACGAGCGCGGTGAAGATCGGCACCAGCGCGGCGGCGAGCGTGCCGAACGCGAACACCAGCACCACCAGCGCGCACGCGACGCCGATGATCTCGCTCGGCCCGGTCTTGATCTCCTTGTCGGCCGGGGTCGAGCTGTCGGCGGCCACGACCTCCAGGCCGGCGGCCCGCGCCGGGTCGGCCGCCCTGGACAGGGTCTGCGTGGTCTCGGCGAGCTTGCTGCTGTCGTGGCCCTGCATGCGTACGGTGATGACGCCGATGCGGAGGTTCGAGGCGATCCCTCCCTTGCGGAACGGCGTGTCGACCTTCACCACGTGGGGGACCGTGCGGATGCGCTCGACGGCCTGGTCCACGGCCTGCTTCGCGCGCTCGTCGATGAGCGGGCCCTTGTCGGAGTAGACGACCAGTTGCACGGTGCCGCCCGCGGCGTAGCCGGGCCCGAAGCCGTCCCGCATCAGGTCGTGCGCGCGCTGGGCGTCGGTGCCGGGGATGCTCACGTCGTTGCTCACCGGACGGCCCAGCACGAGGCTGCCGCCCATCAGCCCGACTGCCGCGATCACCCATAACGCCAGCACGATCCGTCCGTGCCGCGCACACCAGCCGCCCAGCCGTCCCAGAAAGCCCGCCATCCGTGCCCCCTCCTCGACGGCCGTCCTGTACGGTCGTACAGGGCCTACGATAAGGCGGGAAATATCGGAAAAGCTGTAGCCCGCAGGGAAATGAGATGATGGCCACAGTCGAGGATGGGAACGACACCCGGAGGCGGATTCTGGCGGCAGCCAAGAAGCTGTTCGCCGAGCGCGGCTACGCGGCCACCTCGCTGGCCGACATCGCCTCGGCCGTCGGCCTGACCAAGACCGCCGTCGCCTACCACTTCCACCCGAAGGACCGGCTGGCCACCGAGCTGATCGCGCCCGCCGCCGACGACATGCTCGCCCTGCTCGGCGCCGATCTGAGCGGGCCGCCGTTCGTCGAGGCGCTGGTCGCGTTCACCGTGCGGCACCGCACCGTGATCCGCCTGTTCATGGAGGACATCAGCCGTGCCGACGACCCGGCGCCCGGCTCGACGGGCGAGGCCATCAGGACGTTCAGCGACGAGATCTTCGCCAAGCTCGTCGGCCCCGACCCGAGCACCGAGGCCCGCCTGCGCGGCTGGGCCGTGCTCGGGGCACTGCAGTGGGCCGTCGTGCACAGCATGGACCAGCCGGAGGACGTCGTCCGCGCCTCCCTGACCAGGATCGCCCTGTCGATCTAGCGGCTCCGTCGCCCTACGAGGCCGGCCGGAGAAGGAAGGTGGTGCCGTCGTCCGCGGGCGTCCGCACCGCGAGCCCGGTCTCGGCCAGCACCTTCGCGATCAGGGCCCGGTCTCCGGCCCACTGCAGCGCGAGTTCGCCGACCAGGTCGCCGCGCGCATCGAAGCAGGACGTGTGCGCCTGGGTGGTCCAGAAGACGGCCTTGGGCGACTGCCCGGCCTCGGTCGCCTCGTAGACGTGCTGCCAGCCTCCGGAGGAGGTCGGCCAGAGGTCGGGTTCGGCGATGTAGCCGCCTGATGATCAAGTTCCCGTCAGCGTAACGAGATCTTCTCGCCACCGGGAGCCGTTCGGAAAACTCATCGGACTACAGGCCAAGGATCTCTCGCTCGACGTGGTCGAGTGCCAGCCGGACCGCACCCAGGGCCACGCTCTCGTCGCCGAACGTGGACGTGACCAGCTCGGGCGCGCTCACGCAGAGGTCCGCCAGGTGGCGGCGGAGCGGGCCGAACAGCACGTCGCCCGCGCGCGAATAGCCGCCGCCGATCACCAGCAGGTCGGGGTCGACGGCCAGCACCAGCGCGGACGCGCCGATCGCCAGGTTCTCCGCGTACTGGTCGACGCGGCGCAGCGCGCCCGGGTCGCCGGCGTCGGCCGCCGCGAACACCTCGGCCGCGCTGCCCTCCTTGACCAGCTCCATGGCGGCGTCCTCCCAGCCGACCTGGCGCAGCGTGCCGATCTCCCCCGCCGCGCCGGACCGCCCGGCGTGCAGCCGCCCACCGATCAGGACGCCGGCGCCTGGCCGGTGCCCGACGAGAATGTAGACGACGTCGGACGCGTGCTGGGCGCTGCCGCGCCAGTGCTCGGCGAGCGCGGCCAGGTTCGCGTCGTTGGCGGCCAGCGCGGTGCAGCCGAACCAGCGGCCGGCCAGCCCGGCGAGGTCCACGCCCGTCCAGCCGGGCAGCGACATCGACAGCGCGATCCGTCCTGACCGGTCCACGATGCCGGAGGTGCCGGCGGCGACGGCCCAGATCCGGGTCCGCGCGACTCCGGCGCCGTCGACGCAGGCCAGCGACGCGCTGCGGGCGGCCTCGAGCCGTTCGGGGGCCGGGGCGTCACCGGCGACGCCGGTTCGCTCGCAGGCGAGCACCTCGCCGTTGAGGTCGGCGAGAGAGACCACGATCCTGTCGCCGCCCACGTCTACGCCCACCACGTAGCCGGCGTCGGCGCGGAAAGCGTACCGGCGGGCGGGACGGCCCATCGCGCCCTCGTCGGGCGGGGCCTCCCTGACCCAGCCGCGCTCGCCCAGCTCGTCGAGCACCGCCTCGACGGTCTGCCTGGACAGCCCGGTGATCCGGCCGAGCTGTGTGAGCGTGGCCAGGCCCTCCCGCCGCAGGGCTCTGAGCGTGACCTGGGTGTTCACCTTGCGCAGCAGCGAAGCGTCACCCGGCCGGAGCTCGGTCACTTATGAGACCCCTTCTCATAACTTCCCTATTGACGGTTACCAGCCTGGATTCTAGCATCGGCCGACATACGTTAACTGGTTACATAAGTGGAGGCGTAATGGTGACTCTCGCCGTCGTGGGCGCGGGTTCTCGGGGGACCTCCTATGCCCGCCACGCGGTCGAGTCCGGCCAGGCGCGGGTGGTGGCGGTGGCCGACCCGGCCGCCGGCCGCCGCGCCAGGTACCCCGAAGCGGCGCACTACGCCGACTGGCGCGAACTGGCCGCGCTCCCCCGGCAGGCGGACGCCGTGATCATCGCGACCCAGGACAGGGAGCACGTCGAGCCCGCGGTCCGCTTCGCCGACCTGGGCTACGACATCCTGCTGGAGAAGCCGATGGCGGTCTCCGAGGACGACTGCCGTGAGATCGTCGCCGCCGCCGAGCGGTCCGGCGCGATCTTCGCGGTCTGCCACGTGCTGCGCTACACCCCGTACACCCGGGCGCTGAAGTCGCTGATCGACGCGGGACGGATCGGCGAGATCGTCAGCATCCAGCACCTGGAGCCGGTCGGCTGGTGGCACCAGGCGCACTCCTACGTCCGCGGCAACTGGCGCAGGACCGACGAGTCGACGTTCATGCTGCTCGCCAAGTCCTGCCACGATCTCGACTGGCTGGTGCACCTCACCGGCGAGCAGGTCACCAAGGTCTCCTCGTTCGGCGGACTCAAGCACTTCCGCGCGGAGAACCGGCCGGAGGGCGCGACCGACCGCTGCCTCGACTGCCCGGTGGAGGCCGACTGCGCGTACTCGGCCAAGCGCATCTACCTGCCGCTGGCCGGCCAGGACGTCTGGCCGCTGTCGGTGCTCACCGACGACCTCTCCGAGCAGGGCGTCCTGGACGCGCTCAGGACCGGCCTGTACGGAAGGTGCGTCTACGCCTGCGACAACGACGTGGTCGACCACCAGGTGGTGAACATGGAGTTCGAAAGCGGCGCGACCGCCGCCTTCACGATGACGGCCTTCACCCCCGCCGCCCACCGGCAGACCCGTGTCTTCGGCACCCGCGGCTCGATCGACGGCGACGGCGAGCGGCTCGTCGTCCACGACTTCGTCACCGGGCGGTCCGAGACCGTCGACACCCGCGCCACGGGCGACGCGACGGCGTCCGGCGGCCACGGAGGCGGCGACGAGGGGCTGGTGGACGCGTTCCTGTCGGCCGTGACCACCAGGGATCGCTCCCCCATCCTCTCCTCGCCGAGCGAGAGCCTGCACAGCCACCTGATCGCCTGGGCCGCCGAGAGGTCGCGGCTCAACGGCGAGACCGTCACCCTGGAAGGAACCCCCCAATGAGAGCAAGGCATATCGCGGCAGTGGCGGCGCTCGGCGCCGGCCTGGTGGCGTGCGGCTCGTCCACTCCGGCGAGCAAGCCGGCCGCCCAGTCCGACGGCGGACGCGGCCCGATCACGTTCATCAGCGGCAAGTTCGAGGCCGAGTCGGTCCAGAAGATCGTGGACGCGTGGAACGCCGCGCACCCGAACGAGAAGGCCGGCGTCGTCCTGCTGCCGGAGAGCGCCGACGAGCAGCGCCGCAAGCTCATCCAGAACGCCCAGACCAAGTCGGACGCCGGTGACGTCATCCTCATCGACGCGGTGTGGACCAGCGAGTTCGCCGCCAACCGCTGGGTGGACGAGCTCCCGCTGGACGTGTCCGGCCTCCTCCCCACCACCGTCGAAACAGCGAAATATCGCGACAAGCTGTACGCGATGCCGCTGTTCACCGGCACCGGACTGCTCTACTACCGCACGGACCTGGTCAAGGAGCCTCCGAAGACCTGGGACGAGATGAAGAAGCTCTGCGACCAGGTGCTGCCCAAGCAGAAGGGCATGGCCTGCTACAGCGGCCAGTTCGACAAGTACGAAGGCCTGACCGTCAACTTCTCCGAGGCGGTCAACTCCGCGGGCGGCGAGTTCCTCGACGCCTCCGGCCAGCCGCAGCTGACCAGCGACGCGGCGAAGAAGGCCGGGCAGTTCCTGGCCGACGGCTTCAAGAGCGGGATGATCCCCAAGGAGGCCATCACCTACAAGGAGGAAGAGGGCCGCGTCGCCTTCCAGGAGGGCAAGCTGCTCTTCTACCGCAACTGGGCCTACGGCTACGAGGCGGCGCAGAAGACCGACGGCTCCAGCAAGGTCGCGGGCAAGGTGAACGTGGCCCCGATCCCCGGGCTCACCGGCATCGGCGCGGGCACGCTGGGCGGCAACAACCTGGCCGTGTCGGCGTTCTCCAAGCACAAGCAGACCGCCAAGGACTTCATCGCGTTCATGACCAGCGCCGAGCAGCTCAAGGCGTTCGCCGAGACCAGCTCGATGCCGGTGCCGAGGACCGCGATCTACGAAGACCCCGAGATGATCAAGAAGTACCCGTACCTGCCCGCGCTCAAGGAGGGCATCCTCGCCGCCAAGCCGCGTCCCAAGGCGGTCAAGTACGGCGACGTCACCGCGGCGATCCAGGAGTCGGCGTACGCGATCGTCTCGGGCGCCAAGCCCGTCGACCAGGCCCTGACCGAGCTGCAGAGCACGCTCGGCCCGCTGCTCAAGTAGCCCGCCGCCCAGCACTTCGCCGCCCAGCAGTTCGCCCGTAGGAGTAGGAGAGAACCGGTGCTCACCGCGACCCGCCCCGCCGACGCGCGGCGGCGTTCCCGGCATGGACGCGCTGCCCCACGCGGGCAGTCGTGGCTGGCCGCCGCCATGCTCTCGCCCACGTTGATCGTGCTCGCGCTCGTGGTCTTCTACCCGCTGGTGTCGGCCATGCGCGAGTCGTTCTACACCAGCGGGCAGACCCTCGACGCCGACGGCTTCGTGGTGGAGGGCGAGCAGTTCGCCGGGGCGGCCAACTACGCCGGCGTGCTGGGCGCCCGGTTCCTGAACGCGGCCTTCAACACGACGCTGTTCACCGTGGTCACCGTCGCGCTGGAGGTCGTGCTCGGGGTCGCGATGGCGCTGGTCATGCAGCGCGCCTTCCGTGGGCGGGCGCTGCTGCGGGCCAGCATCCTCGTCCCGTGGGCGGTGCCGACCGCGGTGTCGGGGCTGATGTGGAAGTGGATCTTCCAGGCCGACGGCGTGGCGAACGCGCTGCTCGGCACCGACATCCTGTGGACCGCCGACGGCGGCTGGGCCAAGCTGGCCATCGTCGTCGCCGACACCTGGAAGACGGCGCCGTTCGTGGGGCTGCTCGTGCTGGCGGGCCTGCAGATCATCCCCGGCGAGGTCTACGAGGCCGCCAGGGTCGACGGGGCCACGCCCAGGCAGCAGTTCTGGCGCATCACGCTGCCGCTGGTCAAGCCCGCGCTGCTGGTGGCGGTCCTGTTCAGGCTGATGGACGCGCTGCGCGTCTTCGACCTGCCGTACGTGCTCATCGGGCCGCGCAAGGAGTCGGTCGAGACGCTGTCGGGGCTGATCTGGGACGAGGCGACCCGCGTCCATTACGGGCCAGCCTCGGCCTACGGCACGGCGCTGTTCGTCTACATCGCGCTGATCGCGTTCGTGTTCGTCAAGCTACTCGGAGCCGACCTGCTGAGCGATGTGCGGGCGCGGAGAAAGGAGGCCGGGGATGGCGCGTAGGGCGGGCATGATCGGCATCGCGTTGTACTGCCTGGTGCCGTTCTACTGGATGGTGGTGTCGAGCTTCCGCCGCACCACCGACATTTACGACAAATCGCCATTTCCTGCGCCGTGGTCGTTGGAGAGCTACGACGCGGTCTTCGCCGAGGGCATGGGCTTCGGCCAGTCGCTCGGCAACAGCCTCATCGTGGCGGCGACCACCACCGCGGTCACCCTCGTGATCGGCACGCTGGCGGCGTACGCGCTGGCCAGGCTGCAGTTCCGGGGCAAGAACGTGATCCTGGCCCTGGTGATCGCGGTTTCGATGTTCCCCGGGGCGCTGCTGATCGTCCCGCTGCTGAAGCTGTTCACCGCGATCGGCTGGATCAACTCCTACCAGGCGATGATCGTCCCCTCGATGTCCTTCGCCCTGCCGCTGACCATCTGGAACCTGACCACCTTCTTCCGCCAGATGCCCTACGAGCTGGAGCAGGCCGCCCAGATCGACGGCTGCACCCCGTTCACTGCCTTCCGCCGCGTGATGCTGCCCCTGGCTGCCCCGGGCATCTTCACCACCGCGATCCTGGCCTTCATCGCCACCTGGAACGAGTTCATCATCGCGGTCACCATGGTCAACGACCAGTCGCGCCAGACGGCGACCGTCCGCATCGCCCAGTTCACCGGCGCGGCCAAGTTCGACACCCCGTTCGGCACGCAGATGGCGGCGGGCGTCCTGGTGACGATCCCGCTGGTGCTGCTCGTCCTGTTCTTCCAGCGTCGCATCGTCACGGGCCTGACGGCGGGCGCGCTGAAGTAGGCGGCTACCGCTCACCCGATGCGGTGGGGGTCGGCGAGGGCGGCTCCGAAGGTTCCGTCGGGTCGGGGTCGCTCTGCCCGGCGACCCCGACCGTCAGGACGACCGTGCTGCCCGCCTCGGCGCAGGAGCCCGCGTCCGCACTCTGCGCCAGGACCGTGTCGACCCGCTCCGGATCGTCCACCACCTGGCTCTTCGACCTCACCGTGAAGCCCGCGTCGCGGAGGGCGGCGCTCGCGTCCTCCAGCGACCGGCCGACGACGGACGGCACCCCGGCCCCCTGACGGGCCACGACCAGGGCCACCGGGCTGCCGCCCGAGACCCTGCGGCCCGCCTCCGGCCTGCTGGCGATCACCTGGCCGTCCGGCAGCGCGGAGCACGACCGGGTGATCGCGCCCACCGTCAGCCCGGCGCTGGTCAGCGCCGCCCGCGCGGCCTTGGACTGCTGCCCGGTGACCGCCGGGACCACCAGACCCGCCGACACCTGCAACGACACCTTCGAGCCCTTCGACACGGCGGTTCCCAGGGCGGGCTCGCTGCTCAGCACCTGGCCGATCGGCTTCGCCGAGTCGACCTGGGTCACGGTGCCCGCCGACAGGCCGGACCGCTTGATCGCCTTGATCGCCGCGGAACGGTCCAGACCCGCGAGCGCGGGCACGGACACCGAGGCGGGCGCCACTGGCGGCGGCTCCGACGAGCCTCTGGGGGGCTGGGAGCTGGGCCGCTCCTCCGGGGGGCTTGAGCTGTTCGTGTGAGGTGTGGGCGGAGCCGTCGCGCTCTCCCGGGGCGTCGGCGAGTCCGTCGCGAGCACCGTGGGGCTCGCCGCCGCCTGCGGCCGCGCGACGTCCCGCCTGAGCGCCGGCGCCACCACGGTGACCAGCACCGCCGCGCT